>DUUN01000112.1 GCA_012841535.1 Gallicola sp.
ATGATAACCGACTATCCAAAGGGTTATGGTGGAACTAATTTAGGAAAATATAAAACTAAAAAGCGAGCGTTAGAAGTATTAGATGAAATACAAAAATACATAGAAAAACAAGGCACTAATGAAATTTTAGTAAATGATAACGGTATTCCAAATGGTTCAATATATTATGGTAAAGTTTATGATATGCCCGCAGAATAAAATAGGAGAATGAAAATATGAAAGACTTAAAAATATTTACTAAAAATATAGAAGATGCAGCTAAAGAACAAATAAACTTATTATTGGAACAAGAAGCATTTAAAGATTGCAAAGTAAGAATTATGCCCGATGTACACGCAGGTGCAGGTTGTGTTATAGGTTTTACAGCTGATTTAGGCAATAAGGTAATACCTAATGTAGTTGGTGTAGATATAGGTTGCGGAATGCTTACTGTTAAATTAGGTAAAGTTGATTTAGATTTAGAAAAACTTGATAAAGTAATTAACGAGAATATACCTAGTGGAATGAATGTAAATAATGAAACTTATGATTATTTTGATTTTAAAAGATTGAAGTGTTTTAATGAATTAAAGAATAAAGATGAATGGTTAGATAAAAGTTTATGTTCGTTAGGAGGTGGCAATCACTTCATAGAATTAGATATTGATGAAGATAATAATAAATATTTAGTAATACATACAGGTTCAAGAAATTTAGGAAAACAAGTCGCAGAAATATATCAAAATAAAGCGATAGAATATTGTTCTTATGAACAAGAAATGAACGAAGAAAAGCAAAATATCATAAACGAATATAAAGAACAGGGAAAAGAAAAAGAAATACAAGAAAAATTAATAGAAATATCCAAAAAATATTATGGTAAAACAAAATTACCAAAAAATTTATGCTATTTAGAAGGACAATATAGAGAAGATTATTTGCATGATATGAAAATATGTCAAGAATTTGCTAGTAAAAATAGAGAATTAATAGCTACTAAAATAATTAATAAGTTAGGATTGTATTTATTTATTGAAGAACATTTTGAAACAATCCATAATTACATATCATTTGAAGATAACATAGTTCGTAAAGGTGCTATATCAGCTCGTAAAGGTGAAAAAGTGTTAATTCCTATAAATATGAGAGATGGTTGTATAATTGCTAAAGGAAAAGGCAATGATGATTGGAATCAATCTGCACCTCATGGAGCAGGTAGGATAATGTCAAGAATGGAAGCTCAAAGAAAGTTAAATCTGGAAGACTTTAAAAAAACAATGAAAGATGTCCATACTACTTCTGTAAGCGAGAAAACAATTGATGAAGCACCAATGGCTTATAAACCTATGCAAGAAATAATTGACAACATCGGCGATACTGTTGAAATATTAAAAATAATTAAACCAATATATAATTTCAAAGCAAATTAAATTTATAAAGTTAAATCAGGGGGGAATAAAATAGGAGGAAAGAATGAAAGAATACATAAGAGCCTTTGATGTAAACCGAAGAATAGCAATACCTAAAGAAGTGTTAGAGGAACTTAAAATTAATTATGAAACAGATCAGTTGAAAATAACTATAGTAGATGGAAAAATAATATTGGAGAAACAATGAATTTATATGAGTTGCAAAAAGAATATAATTATAAGAAAACTTTAATAAAATATGCCAAAAATAAATTAAAGTATTTAAGAAATAGTCTCGAGCCAGGAGCAAGTAAAATGCAAGAAGAAGTTGTCAGTGGTAGCAGAAGAAAAAAAGACATATCAGATACTATGGCAGAAATCATATATTTAGAAGAAGAAATAAAAATGTATGAAGAAGAACTAAATTTATTAACTCCTATATTACAGGAACTAGAAGACCAATTTAAAGAGTATA
>DUUN01000445.1 GCA_012841535.1 Gallicola sp.
AAACTGTGATAGATTACTTCGAAACTAATAATTTATCTCATGAACAAATATTAATTGAAAACATATGAATCCATTAGTTAGTGTAGTAATTCCTTTTTATAATAGGGTAGATTGGCTTTGTGAAGCTGTTGAAAGTGTACTGAATCAGACCTACGATAATTTTGAAATAATTGTTGTAAATGATGGTTCTCCTGAAAATGTAGATGATTTTCTAAGCCAATATGGAGATAAAATAATTTATAAATATAAAGAAAATGGTGGGGCTGCCACTGCAAGGAATTTGGCATTAAAATATGCAACGGGTGAATATATTGCATTTCTTGATTCTGATGATTTATGGCTTCCAGAAAAAACCCAAAATCAAATAACCTTTATGGAAGATTGTTCTGCTAAGTGGTCTCATACCGGTTATTATAATTGGTATCCATCAGAACATAAGTTGATTAAAATGAATAATAGAAGACACTTTGGAGATGTATATTTACAAAGTTTTCTTTCATTAAAAGCTCCTACTCCAGCTATTGTAATAAAAAAGGAGTGCTTCGATAAACACCCTGACTTTTATTTTCCAGAAGATCTAAAATACGGACAAGATTCAGCACTTTGGTCAAAAATAGCGTATCACTATCCTTTAGCTTTACTAAATAAACCATTAGTAAAGATTAGACAAAGAGGTTCAAATGCAGATTTAAGTTCAATCATAAGATTTAATGTTAAATCCTTTATTTTAAAAAAAATAAAGGAGGGTATTTACACAGATATTCCATTCTATATAAAAAGTATTTTTAAGGCTTATGAATTAGGAAATAGATTTTTATCTTTTCTACATAATAAATTAGGATTAAAAAAAAACTCTATAGAAATTATAGGAAAAATTTTATGGATTACACCGTATATTGTTGAGAGAATTTACGTTTTAATTTTATTTATTGGCAAAGATAAAAAATACTACAGATAATAAAATTATGAATTATCAAATATGCTCTAATTGTGTTATGGACACAACAGATCCGAACATAGTATTCGATGAGAAAGGTGTTTGTGAACGATGCAACCAATACTACACACAAATTCTTCCATCATGGAACAAAGGAAATGGTCATGAAGAAGAATTAAAGAATATTGTAGATAGGATAAAAAAAGAGAGTAAAGGTAGATCATATGATTGTCTACTTGGTTTGAGTGGTGGTTTTGACAGTTCTTATATGTTACATTTTGCTATAAAAGAACTTGGTTTGAAACCTCTGGTTTTCCATGTTGATGCAGGTTGGAACACTCCATTTGCTGAAGAAAATATAGCTAAAATGGTCTCTAAGTTAGGTGTTGATCTTAAGGTTGAGAAAATAAATTGGGATGAAGAAAGGGATTTTCAGTTAGCTTATTTTAAATCTGGTGTGCCTCATTTAGATATACCTCAGGACCTTGCATTTGTTGCAGTATTAGATGATTATGCAAAGAAGCATGACTTAAAATTTATCCTTAATGGAGGCAATATTTCAACAGAAGTAATTGTTAATCCCCATTCATGGGGATATTGGGGAACAGACATGAAACATAATAAGGATATAATAAATAGGTTTGGTACAGTGCCAATGAAAACTTTTCCTTTTACAAGTGTTTTTAAAAGAAAGATTTTAATGCCCTATGTTTATGGGATTAAGGTTGT
>DUUN01000446.1 GCA_012841535.1 Gallicola sp.
GAGAATGGTGTATAGCAGATGACTATAGGAAAGGTGGTAATTCAGCTACAATAAGGTATTTAAATTTATTTGAAGAAAAATATCCAGAAGTTGCAGAAGAATATTTTGATATGAAATTTGATGAATTAAATGAATATTAACATAAAAGCTGCATTTGGTGCTAATTTTAGAGAATAAAAATATAATTGAGGTGGTTATTTGCTTGAGATAAATAAAATATATAATATGGATGCTATTAAAGGTATGAAATTAATAGTCCCAAATAGTATAGATTTGGTTTTTACAGACCCACCATATAAATTTAGTTAGTGGCGGTAGAAAAAATAGTTTACTTAAAGAAACCGAAGAAACGCCATTTTCTAAATCAGGAGAATGTTTTAATTATAAAACACCAGAATTTAAGGATTGGATACCATTACTTTATCCAATAGTAAAAGAATCTAGATACATATTCATCATGACTAATGATAGAAACATGAGAGAAATATGGGATGAATGTGAAAAAGATAGAGTATGAGCGAGTATAGGGGAGTATGAAGGAGGTTGAAATTTTGATTGAAAATAATATATAAAGATGAATATGTTAAACTTATTCAGGGTGATTGTATTAAAGTAATGGATATTATGATTGATAAAAAATATATGGTTGATTGTTCTATAGTAGATATCCCATATGGGAACGTAAGCAAAAACGGCGAAGAAAGAGCCAAATATACAGGACAATTAAGAAAGATAAACAAAGAAGAAGCGGATATAGTAACTTTCGATGAAATTGAATTCAGTAAAAGGTTAGCTCAAGTGACCAAAGGAAGCATATACATATTTTGCGGGATAGATCAAATTGCTAAAATATATAATTATTTTAAAGACAATCTTAAAAAAGATTGGATGGCTAGATTATGTACTTGGCATAAAACCAATCCTAGCCCATCCAATGGTCAACACATGTATTTAAGTGCGAGTGAATTTATTATATTCGCTAAGAGGAGAAATACAATATTTAATGGTCATTGTGAGCATAATGTTTTTAATTTTCCTTGCGGAAGAAGCAAACTACATCCTACAGAAAAACCACAACAACTACTTGAGTATTTAATTAAAATGAGCAGTAATGAAGGTGATGAAATTTTTGATTGTTGTTTTGGTTCTGGAAGTACGGCTTTAGCTAGTAAAAATTTAGGTAGAAAATTTTTAGGTGTGGAACTACAAGAAAAATATTGCGAAGTTGCGAAACAAAGGCTACAAAATATAAAAATAACTATAAACTGAATAGAACCACCGTTTGGTATTTATTTTATAATGAAAGGAGGAAAATTAGATGAATAGATTTTTAGAATTATTGTCTAAAGTATGGAATTACTTTAATAATGATGAGAAAAAAGAATTATCAAATATTTTAACTAGGAAAAGAAAGAGTAATTTTTAAATATTTGAACCAAATGCGTCTTCGGTACACTTTTTGAAATAAAAGGGTGGGAATTAATGAAAGCATATAAACTAATGAGATTAAGAAAAAATGGTACTTTAGGTTCTTTGTTTATTAATAAAAGAGATGTTATACCAATAGATGTGTGGTTAGAAGCAGAAGATCATCCAAC
>DUUN01000802.1 GCA_012841535.1 Gallicola sp.
ATTTGCGAAGTAATAGAAGCAATAATAAATATTTTATTTGTGATATTAGCTTTAGGAATTTTAGAGATTATTATAGGGGTTTTATCAAAATGACTTGTAAATATCTATCTATAAGACAAAAAAACTATATTAGAAAACCATACTGCAAAATAAAAAAACAATGGCAACCTAATTGTGAAAACTGCAAAGATAAAGAATATAAAGTGTACAAGCCTATTAAACCATATTCTAAAAAAAGAGCTAAATTAGAAAGAGAAAGATATAGCATATTTACAAATAATTTAAACCTATGTATAGAAAATAAAAACCACACAGGAGAGATAGATAAACACGAGATATTTAGTGGTAAAAATAGGCTTAAATCAATGAAATATGGTTTAGTAGTACCTTTGTGTAGGAATTGTCATGAAAACCCTAAAATCATTGAAAAATGGCAAAAAATAGGTAGGTTAGAATTTATAAAAATGTATGGGGAAGAAACTTTTATAAAAGAGTTTCAAACGAAAAAAGGAGAATAAATATGATAGAAGAAAAATATCTAATTAAACCGAGTGAAGTAGAAGTTGATGTATTAGTTGATTTTTTAATAAAAAATGTATCTTTTGAAAAAGTAATGAAAATATATAATCAATTAAACTATTTAATAGAAAATGTAAAAATAACTCCAAATGAATTTGAATTATTAAAATATAAAGTAGGTGATTAAATGGAAATAAAAGAAGGAATGTACTTTAGAACAAATACAGGTATTAGAAGAGTAGTTTATATTAATGACGGGTGTATAACATTTGATGATTTTATGAGTAACGGTACAAGCTTATTCAATTTCATAGAAGAAAAGGAATTGGATATGTATTTAACTAAAGAACCAAGTTATAGAATAATAGATTTAATTGAGGTAGGAGATTATGTAAATGGTTATAAAGTATTGATAAAAAATTCTGAGTGCGGAAGACCGATATTGGTTTACGGAATTAACACTAATGATAAACAAATAGCAATAACTATTTACGAAGAAGATATAAAAACAATAGTAACAAAAGAACAATTTGAAAGTATGAAATATAGTTTGGAGGGATAATGTGGTAACACAAGAAGAACTTAATTCTCGTATTGTAGAAGATAGCGATAAAATATTGCTGATATTTAAAGATTATAGAAGATTAAATTTATATAGAAGAAATTTTGGTAGAGATAGCAGAAAAATATTATTAACGGACTATGACTTAGAAAATAATGGTTTAGTTGGATTAAGATATTATAATTGGCATTATGTAGATGATAGAGAATTAAATAATATGATAAATGAATTGTATGCAAGAAATGGTTATAAAAAACTACAACAAGAAAACCAACAATATAAAAATGCTTGGGAAGAGTTAAAAAATGATTGCAGGGAAGTTGAAAAAGCTAATGATTATATCTTATATGAGAGATTGCAACAATTAGAAAAAAAATATAACATAGGAGGGGAATAATGAAATTAGAAGTAGGAATGTATGTAAGAACTGATACAGGAATTATTGAAAAAATAAATCAAATATATGATAGACATGCAACTGACAATATAGTTGTTTGGTTAAATGGTTATGGAGATGGTAGAAGTGTATTTGTTGATGATTTTGAAGAAGTAAAATATCAATCTATAAATGCTAGAGGTTTTATA
>DUUN01000214.1 GCA_012841535.1 Gallicola sp.
AAACTATAATTTAATTATAAACCATTGTAATTATATTGTCAATATTTGTTTGTATAATTATAATTCAAAAAAAAGATAGCTAATTAATTAGCTATCTTATAAATTAAGTCTTCTTTTAATTCTAAATCAGTATTAAAGGGATTGAAAATAAATTCTACTACATTGTTTTCTTTTTTTGTTATGTCTGTATGATTCCAGGTTATACCAGCTTCCCTTAATTTTGTAATATGTCTATAAAATGTAGCTTTATTCATACTATTTTTAACATCATCATATCCAAAAACTGCTAGTCTAGACCATGTACCGTAATATATATTGAAGCTAGACCCATATAATTGTTTTAATCTCTTTTCTACATCTTTACTATTGTTATATAGTTTCATGTTATCTTCTCCTAACTTAAAAACACGTTTTAGTTCTACATTGAACTGTTCTTCTAGTTCTAGTATATCAACTTGAAATAAATAAGGCAAATCACCTTTATTCATATCCCTTAACTTTTTTGATTTAATTTCTAATTCTATTCTTAACAAGTTATCTGCTATTGATTGCAATTTATTTGTTTCTTCAATTCCTTTTATAGAAAGAAGCCTTTTCCTATCATGTTTTTTAAATTCTTTTCCTTTATGATACATCTTTAAAGTAGTATATGAACCTGGAAAGTATAAACCAGAGTTATCAAATTTAAGAACTCTTCTTCTAGGGTAGTAAACATGAGAAAAACCATTAAAAAAGTTATCTAGATTATCACCTAAATTGTAAACTTTAGCTATATCAATTCTTTTAACTTTCCAAAAATCATTGAAATAAGAAAAGTTTTCTTCAGGGTAATAGTAAATATATTCTTCAGCTGGTAAATCTATATTAAATGTTACATTTATAAAGTTTATTAAATTCGTAACTTGATAAAACAAATGATTTGAACCCCCATAAACATTGTGCCCTAAGTGGAATTTATGAAGTGAAGCTTCAATTTCTAAATATGGGTCGCAATCAACTTTTTCCACGGTATTTGATTCAGGTAAATGTATAAATTTGCTTCTTTTTACTTGCAATCTAATTCTATTATCAAAAGAGCCCCTTAATTCATTTGATGTAAATGTATAAAGAGTTTCATTCAAGGAACAATCTATGCCAAACTTTATAATTGAAGAACTTTCTATTTTTCTAGCAATAGATTCCTCTATTGTATCAGAAACTATAACAATAGTATCTATCATACAAAAGCCCCCTTTTCTAAAAATAGTCTCATGGGTGAGACTCACAGCCGGTGTTACTAAACACCGTCTGAGAGTTCTTTTAATTCTTGTACAAGTCTAATATTGTTATTATACAATCTATTTTTTTCATGTCTCATTTTTTCAGCCATTTCCTGTAAGTACTTGTTTTCCTTTTCTAATCTATCTATTTTCTCCATTAATTCCTTATACTTCATTTCTTTATCTCCTTTTTCTTTTTTTTTCTTTGGGCGTGCCCCTTCGGGTCGGGCTTTCGTGCTCCGCATGGAGCCAAATGTTCCATTTGTCTCCACCCCTTCGGGCTTCAATCCCTCACGCACTAGAATCAAACTTCTGTTACAATATTCTATTTTGTTGTTTTAGATAAATAGAATTTTTGTGCTACCGCCTTCCAGGGAAAAAATCTAAAGAATTTTTCCCTTTCAGTTGGTTGTTTATTACTCTTCTTCAAACTTTCCTTTAAGGCCATACTCAAGATGTAATTCTATTGCTTTTTCAATCCATTCAGAATAAGAACAACCTTCATCAATAGCTTGTTTTTTTAATTCATTTAATAGGTTTTCATCGATATAGAGTGTAAACTTATATTTTTTTAACATAACATCATCTCCTTAATTAATATAATAACATTATAACCTTTTAATGTTTTAATGTCAAATATTAATTAATTATATTTAGGCCCAGCAAAAAAGGAAGGGTACCCCTAACCCCTCTCCTTTTTTGCTAAGTCCAATAATTTAGAATCTAATTCAAATGTACCGTAGGAATCATAAAAATTGCCCCACTTTTTCCGATATGTGAAGAACTCTACCCCTAGTCGTTCGTTGACACCATACCAATAGGAAACACAGGCAAATAATGGAATAGGTAGCAACTTGCCAATTTTGAAATTATTTACCTTCCTATGTTTTATTTCATATTCAAAAAGTGACCTAATTTGCCTATCAATTTGCCTGTCAGTCTGTGAAATAATAATAAAATTATATCCCAGTTTTCTGTGTTGAACAAAAAATTTAAGCCAGTCCATTCTGTTATGGGATGTTTCTCCTTTTTGCCACTCTCTAGCATTCCAAATCACTGAAGCTTCATCAACTACAACCATTGTCTGATTTTCTACACCTTGTGTATGGTTTTCAAATGCATAGTTTAGTAAAAAAGATACTGTTAAATCAGAATTATCCTTATAAATGAATCTAGCTTTTTTATTTTTTATCATTTTTTCATTAATCATAAAATTAGCTATTACATTTGGATATTTTTTATTTCTATTAAGTCTATAGTATATGTCCCTTGCAACATGTAAACTTTTTCCACTTCCAGGGGTCCCACTATAAAAATAAATCATTCTAACCCTACTCCTTTATTCTATAACCTTCGCGAATCTTAAAGCTACTGAAATCAGATAATAGGTAGCAATAGCAATCAACCAGACTTCTATTATTCCTATAAAAGTTCCAATAGGAATTATCCAATTAAGATAACTTAAAAAAGGAATAGCTTCCAAATTTGATAATATTGTAAAGGGTGAATTAGGTAATAAATTTACAAGTGTTGTTATTAATAAGCCTATACCTAATATTAAAAAATTAATTAAGTCAATCAATAAATTAATTAGCATCTATATCAACCGCCTTGTTAATATAATTAAAGCTATAACAAATATTAAGGTTGTAAAAACTCTTATTATTGAAGCCCAGCTTTCAAATTCAGTAAAATCTAAAGTTATAACTTCTGATACAATGGGTACATCAAATATAGGTGCTTCAGGATTAGCAGATAAGGCAAGAACACTATTTTTTAAGTCCCAAGGCAAAGAAAAAGGAAATTTCTCAGCTATCCCAATATTTTGCAAAGGACTAAAGTCTAAAGAATTAAACTCTTCTGGTATGAATATTGATTTTATAAAGTCTTTTAAATCTGTTATAGCACCTAATATCGACCCTAAAAGTCCAGTTTGTGTATGTGTTTCTTCATATATATCATCAAATACAGTCTCAGTTACATCTGTTACTACTTGTTCCTCTACACCTGTTTCTTGATTTACTCTTGTTTCCGTTGTTATAATAGGTCCAGTAAGTGAATCAGTAGTAGCTTTCCCCCAGGATGTATAATTTTCAACGAACGTTTCAACAGAAGAATTTGCAATGTCTTCAATCAATTTTTCTAATTTTGTTTCTTCTGGTATATAAGATATAGATTTATTTGAAGCTTCATCCCAGGCAATATCTACACCATTTTTAGGTAGTGATTGAGGCTGTGGAATATCTTGTAAATCTTGACTAATAGAATGCAAATCCTTAAGACCTATTAAAGTATCAAAATTAGATGACCTAGAACCATATTGAAAAACATTACTAACATAATTAGTTAAAGATAATTTAGCAGTATAAGAACTTTCTGTGAATTCGATTTGTACTTGATAAGTATTGTTAGAATTAAATGTAATATCGCCAAATAATCTAGTAGAAGAACTCTGAGTGTCATGATTAAAAACAACTTGCCCATTTGCATAAAGACGTACAAAAATATAATGCCCATTAGGTTCATTACCTGGCATCTGAGTTCTACGCCTTCTAATTCTAAAATCATATTCATAAGTTACATTACTATCACTATAAAGTTCATATAAAGGAGAAAAATAAGTACTATCTCCCCAAGTATTTTTATAATAAAAATCATCGTAATTAACAGTTACATTTACAAAATGTTTTACACCTTCGCCAAGTTCAAACCCTTCATCTACTGTTAAATTTTCATCAGCCCAAGAATTAAAAAATTCCCTAATAGAAGCTATAACATTATTTGCTTTTATTTTTACATTATGAACTATATTATTAATGGCCATATCTCTTAAAGCGTTTAGCCCTTCATGGTTAAAAAGAGTGAAGCTATCAAAAAAACTTTGTATCCCACCATTATTTTGAACAACATGAAGAACACCCATAGAACTTAAAATAACAGCCATAGCTTTAATTGCTAATCCTGCTGTAATTCCAACAGCTTGAGCTTTTTGGTAAAACATAAAATTTATAGATATTGTAAATATTAAAATTAA
>DUUN01000551.1 GCA_012841535.1 Gallicola sp.
ATAGAACAAGAATTCATTCTTCAATTGGTAATAAATCACCAATTGAATTTGAACAGGAATTATTATATCAGGTCGGGTTAACCTAAGACTCTATAAAAAGCTGTCCGGAAAATCGACCTAGATCCAGTTAAAAAGTTAAATGGTGTATTCACCATTGATACATTTAGTAAAGGATCATACACTTTCAATGTTGATTTCAAAGTTCCAAAAGGTAATGCTAAACTTGTATTATGTAATGATGATAAAATAATCTATGAATTCACTGTCAATGAAGCAAATCAAAGTTATACCATTTCATCAAGTAAAAGGTTTCACTTAAAGGTTGCTGGTGAAAGTAGTTCACTTGAAGTGAATTACAAATACGATTAGTAGTAAAAAGAATTTAGATAATCTTTTCAATTTTAAAAGTCACCTTTCTTTTTGAAGGTGACTTTTTTAATGGGTATGATTTAAAAAAACATAAGTATATAACAAAACAAACAACACAATATGATATTGAAAACATTTTGTTAATTTATAATTTTCTAAAATTTGCAAAATTCTAGCAATTATTGTATAATAATATTGAAAAATTATGAAATATTGAAGAGGTTGTTTAATGGGGCTATCAGGGTTATCAATAAAACTTAAATATAAATCAATATTTGACGATATTTTAAATGACTTTTATATTCCTGTACTATCTAATAGTATATATTATTATCGTGCTGTTGGCTATTTTTCTTCGACCATCCTAGTTGAATATGCTAAGGGATTAAAACAGTTTATAAATAGAAACGGCAAAATGAAATTAATTATCTCACCATATTTAATTCCTGCTGATTTTCAAGCAATCCATTATGAATATAACCAAGAATACACAAAGGGTTTAGTTAATGTAATGTTCGAAGAATTTTTAAATGGTAGCGAAGAAGTTGTGGCATCCAGTAAATTGTTAGTTATGCTCTTAGAATTGGGATATTTAGAAATAATGGTTGCAGAACCTCAAAATCATAATGGTTTATTCCATGAAAAAATTGGATTGTTTTATGATGAGTTTGGAAATTCTATTGCCATATCGGGTTCTAATAATGAAACTGGACGTTCAATATTATTAAATCATGAGTCATTTAATACTTTTTGTAGTTGGAAAGAAGGACAGTTAGATTATATTATTGATCATGAAAATGATTTTAAAGCGTACTGGAACAAACAATATCCTAATATTAGAACTTATGATTTAAGTGAGGCGATTGATAAAGAATTATTGAAAAAATTTAAAACAAATGAATCAGTTGAAGAATTATTTTCAATGATTTTAAAGGAAGACTTTAAAATCTCAATTTTAGATTTTGAACCGTATTCGTATCAAAAAGAGGCTGTTGATATATGGTTACAAAATAAACAAGGGATATTTAAGTTTGCAACTGGGGCAGGAAAAACAAAATCTGCCATATACTTGATGGAAAGATTGAAAGAAACCTATAAGAGTCTTTTCTATCTTATTGTAGTTCCAGATAAGACATTAGTAAATCAATGGACAGATGAATTAAATACTTATCAATTTAGTACTCTAAAATGTTATTCTGACAATAGAGATTGGAACAAGACATTAAAAGATAAAATTGATATTTTCTTGATGTATGATTCTAAATACGAGTATATAATCGTAACTAATGATACATTTTTTAATGAAAGATTTCAAAGAGAATTATTAAAGCTGAAAAATAATTTTATGTTAGTGGTTGATGAATGTCACACATGGGGAACAGATAGAATATTGGCTAATCTTCCAAATAATAAAATGCGATTAGGATTATCCGCTACACCTGAACTCTTCTTCTCCCAAGAAAAAACGGAAAAACTAATAAATTTTTTTGGTGGAATTACATATGAGTATTCGCTTGAAAGAGCAATTTCAGAAGATAGGTTGGTAGGTTATTATTATTATCCTATTTTTGTTCAGTTGAATCAAGATGAAAAAGCAGAATATGATGTTCTAACTCACAAAATTGTAAAAATTATTGGAAGAGATGTTGAGGATATTTCTGATGTATACGATAAAGCGGTAGAAATGTTATTATTTAAGAGAGCTAGAATTGTTTATGGAGCTAAATCAAAATTAAATAAGTTAATTGAAATAATTCCAGAATTAAGTCAAAAAGGAAGACTACTAATTTATTGTGGTCCAACCACATATATTTCAGATGCAGAGGATGACTTGTTTGAGGTATCTATGTCACAACTTCAAGCAGTCAATAAGATCTTGGGTAACTTAGGAATCAAGTTTGCTCAATATACCAGCAAAGAAGATGAACAAGATAGAATTAATGCCATAAATGCATTTAAAAATGATACCTATTCAACATTAGTTGCAATTAAATGTTTGGATGAAGGCATCAATATACCTCAAATAGAAAGAGCAATCATTTTAGCTTCTTCTACAAATCCAAGGGAATTTATCCAAAGAAGAGGAAGAATTTTGAGGCATCATCTTGGAAAAAAGTTCTCTGAAATATATGATTTTATTGTGTTAGAAGAAGATTATGAGAGGTTAGTAAAAAAAGAGTTGGAAAGATTTTATGAGTTTGCTAGATTGGCCATAAATTATCGTGAAATAGAATTAAAATATGGTCATCTATTAAATAAATATTTATTTGAAAGGGGAAGCAACAATGAATGAAGATCAAATGATTGAAAAATTTTTGGAGGAAGTAGAAAATATTTTATATCTAGATGATAAATTTAGTGATAAAAATATTGCAGAAATCTTAATCAACGTATTGGAGAAAGAATATGATATTTAAAAGTATAAGGTTAAAGAATTTCAGACAATACAAAAAAGATATGACTATTGATTTCTCAGTTCCTCAGAATGATTCTGACAATATTACATTAATAGTTGCAGCAAATGGTGTTGGTAAAACAACCTTACTTCAAGCCTTTAGATATTGTTTTTATGGTGCAAGTTCAAATTATTTAAATCTACCAAAAGCTAATGAATTAATAAATAATACTCTAGTTGATGATCTAAAAGATTTAGATGAAGAAATAATGTTTGTAGAAGTTAATTTTACACATGAAGGTGTAGATTATTTAGCCAGAAGAGAAAGAAGTTTTGTTAAATCAAAGGGTTATTTAAAAGAAAATGGTAGAGAAATATTTCAATTGTCGCGACTAACTGATAAAGATGGTTGGAAAACGTTGGCTGAATCAGATGCAATTCAAAAAATTAAATCTATTCTACCAGATGGATTATCTCAGGTATTTATGTTTGATGGCGAGAGAATGGAAAGAAACATAAGTGATTCTAAATTTAGTGAAGAATTAAAGGAATCAATCTTGGGTATTTTAGATATTAAAAAGTATGATAAATTAATTGACATATTAGGTCATTATGGTAAAGCAAGTTCAGTTATAGGTATGTTAAATAGTAGAAAGAAAGCATTAACAGCTGAAGATAAAAAAACAAAAAAAGATTACGATACATTACAAGAGCAGAAAAATGAAATTGAAAAAAAAATTGAAGGCTTAGAAAAGACAAAAGTAGATACTGAGCAAAAAATTTCTTATAGTGAAGAGCAGCAAAAGAAGTTACAAGAAAATGTGGAAAGAGTAAATAAAATAAAAGGTTTGCAAGAAAAATATGAACAAACTGAAGAAGAATTAAAAAATAGTGCTCTTAAATATATCAAGGAATCAAAGAATGCTTTAATCTATAAATTGTTATTATTAAATAAATCTAAGTATTCAGATTTTATTAATAAAAGCGAAAAACAAGATCAATTCTACTCCTATTTACATATTAATACACTTAATGATATCATAGAAAAGAAAATTTGTTTGTGTGGTCGACCAGTGAATGCAGGCAGTTCAGAATTAATACGTTTAAATAATTTAAAACAAACTTCTTTACCAATGGAATCTTCTCAACATCTGAATATGATTGATCAAAAATTTAAAAAAGCAGTCGAATTTGATGATGAATTGAAGAAGTTAGAAAATATTAAAAATGAAATGAAGAAATTAAAACGGGACAAAGAAGACTATAAAAATGAAGTTGTACGTTTGAGACATGAGATTTCAAATATTGAAAGAAAATATGGCTTATCAAATCAAACAAATATTACTGAATTAATTGCTAGAAAAGAACAGCTTATCAAAGAAATAGGTGCGTATGATAATCAGTTAGATATCATAAAAAATGGAATAAATCGATTCCAAAAAAAGATTGATTTGATGGATAATAATAATGAATACAATAAAAAAATTAATCACGTTATTAGCGATATGATAAGAATAAAAAGTAGGCTTGAACAAATAAAAACAGATAAAGAGAATGATGCAAGAAAAATATTAGCTAGAAATTTTGACAATAATTTAAATCAAGCTATTCATGGAAATTATAAAGCAGAAATAGATTCTAAATATCATATAAAAATTGTTGATTTAAATACAAATAAGGATGTAACAATAAGTTTATCAACCGGACAAAATATTATTATATCATTATCATTCATAAAATCACTTATTCGGACCGCGAAAGAACTCTCTTCAACAATAAATAAAACTGAAAAATATGGAGTAATTATGGATGCTGCATTATCAAATTTAGATGAAAAGCATGTTGATAAAATATGTAGATATAACCTAAATAATATGGACCAATTAATATTTTTATCGTTCAAAAGACAACTCAGAGATGAAATGTATAATGGTATAAAGAATAATATTGGTAAAGCATATATTTTGAATAAAAATGAAAAAGGACATATTGAAAAAGAAGAAATGACTTTAAATAAATTGGATCAATTCATTCATTTAATAGAAGGTGAAGACTTATGATGACTTTTAGAAATAAACCCTCAGATTTAAAAATTAGATATGGAGTAAATACATATAGAAAAATAGAAAACTTGTTTGATATTCAAGTAGGAGAATTACCAATATTACATTTTATGTTATCACTTATGGGGTATCAATCAGGAAAAAAAATAGAGTTAGATGATATAGATTCAAAAAGTGATAAAACGCATGAATTTTCTTTAAGAACATTTTATCCTCGCAATGAAAATGATTTCGATGCTTACTTTGGTTTGTTAACTATTTTAGATAATTTAGATCTCCCTTATGAGACTGTAATAAACGATTTAGCTTTTGAAAGAACAGAAAAAAATAATGTTTCTTTTACTAAAATGACAAATGTGAAAACCTTTTACGAATATATGTTAGCAGGAATTGATTTCTTTGAAAATAATTTTCTTCTGTACGGGTCTGATCCGGTCGATGTTGCAGACTCTATTCATGAATTCTTAACAAATGATCAGAGTGAAATTAAGGAAATTTTAGCAGAATTATTATTACAGGAAGCTGAAGAATAGTATGTCAAAATCAATATTAAAGTGGGCAGGCGGAAAAACAACACTTTTACCAAAAATAAAAGTGAGATTAGATAAAATATCAAATAAAGAAAATGCAATCTTTTATGATTTGTTTGCTGGTGGAGGTTCTGTTAGCTTTGAGTTCTCTTCATTATTTAAACATACAGTATTAAATGATATTAATAAAGAAATTACTGATTTATACAAGGTTATAAAAAGTAATCCGTTGGAGTTGATAGAAAAGTTATTAGAGTATCAGCAAAAACACAATAAAGATTTTTATTATAAGATACGTTCTCTTGATAGAGATCAAAATTATAAACAACTCGATGGTATAACTAAGGCTGCACGTACAATATATTTGAATAAAACTTGTTTTAATGGGTTATATAGAGTAAATAGTAAAGGTCAATTCAATGTTCCAATTGGTAGACAAGCGAAAATAAAGATTTATGACGAAATGGTTTTTATGGAAATTCATAAGAAACTTCAAAATATTGATATTACAAATCATGATTTTAATTATTTAATTAATAACAACGTTCCAAAACCAGGAGATGTTGTTTACATTGACCCTCCTTACGATAAAATTTCTGATAATTCTTTTGTTGAATATAGCACCAATGGTTTTAGTTCATATGACCAAGAACGACTTGCTAAGGATGTAAAAACATTAACTGAAAGAGGAGTTTATGTAATTGTTAGCAATTCGTACACGGAACGAACAAAAAAATTATATGCAGAGTTTTTTGACAAAAATTCTATAATTAAGGTTAGAAGGCTGATTGGTGCAAGTGTATCTTCCAGAAATCAAGTAGATGAAATCTTGGTAGATAATATAAAACAGGTGAAAGAAAATGTTAATAAAAATAAAAAAACCTAATATAAGCATAACCTTCCCTCAAGCAAACGATATATATAAGTTAATTAAATTTGTAAACAATAAAACATTTTCATATTACGATAATTATTTGAATATTGTAGATTTTGATGTTGTCCCAAGACAAATCGGATACTATAAATCTGCTGCAAATTATTTAGAATTAATAGATGGAAATAAACCAACCACATTAGCCCATCATATTTTCAAATTAGATAAAAATAATATGTTGATTAATATCTGTCAATTAATTTTGCAGAATGAGATTTTTTATTGTTATTTTAAAAACAGGGATATAACAGAAGTGACAGATTATTTAAAGAAAGTTTATAATATGAGTAACTCCACTGCCAAAAGAAGAACTAGTACAGTAAAGGCATGGATTGACTGGTGTGATATAATTGTAAAGGAAAATAATATTGTTATTGAAGAGGGATAAAAGATGGATCTGACAGACTTATTAATCGAGCAAATTACTGATGATTATATTTATGAAGATAAATATATGAAAGTTATAAAAATAATTAAGGAAATCCCAACAGGAAGCAAAAATTATGTAAAAAGGGTTCAATTAGTAGTTTGGAAAAACAAGAATACTGACGTTCCTGATTTAGATATAAGAAATTATTCTTATAAGGAGAAAAGGTATGCTAAAGGAATAACTTTAACAATGAAAGAAGCAGAAATGTTATATGAATCATTAACTGATTTTTTAAATGAAAGTAATAATAGTAACTAGGATTATGCAACATTTAACTACAATTTTTTCTAGCTAATTTTTACACGGTAGTGTCAAGAATTTTGTGTAAATACTTTTATACCTTTGTATAAAAGCTATACTCTAGTGTGTTGATTAGTTATTGATATTTTTGTTCCATTAACTGTTGTAAATCTTCAATTGCTAAGCCAAA
>DUUN01000683.1 GCA_012841535.1 Gallicola sp.
AGAAGCAGCTGAAAGATATAAAAATTTAGGAGACTATCTAGATTCTGTTTATAAACATAAAGAATCAATAAGGTTAGCTGAAATAGCAAGAAAAGAAAGTATTTATATAGAAGCAAATAAATTAATTCAAACGAAGAGCATATCAAGTGTACGAGGGGCTATAGTAAAATTTAAATCTATAAAAAATTATAAAGATTCCGAACAAAAAATTAATGAAGCAAACCAATTGTTGGAATCTATAAAACAAGAAGAAAAAGATGCCGAAAGAAAAAAAGTTATTAAGTTAGCAAAAATATGGACTCCAATTATTGCTGGAGTGATAACTTTAATAATTCTAACTATAACTGTTTTTACTCCATCATCTAAGCTTAAAAATGCAATTAGATTGATGGAAGAAGGATATTTTTATGAAGCAGGAGAAATATTAAAAGATTTAAATTACTCTGATTCGGACAAGTATTATAAAGTTACTTTAGCACATGAACATTTAAGAAACAATGATTATCAAAAAGCAGAATTAGTAATTTATGAAGTGGGAGGATCAGTTGCATATTCTCATAATTATAATGGTGGCAAAAATTTAACCGCATCTAGAAGTGTTGTAAAACAACCTAACCCAGAAAGAATAGGATATAGTTTTTCTCACTGGGATATAGAAAGCTTTGATTTGAAATTTAATAATAATATTTCTTTAAAAATTGAATTAAAGGCTAATTATATAGCCAACAAAGACACCAATTATCAGGTTAATTATTATTTAGAAAATATTTATGATGATGATTATGTATTAGAAGAAACGGTTGGACTTTCAGGGGAATCTGATAAAGAAATAGAAGGTCCTATTAAGCAATACACAGGATTTACTAGTCCAACAATAATACGCACACTTATAAAGGCAGATGGAAGTACAGTTATAAATTACTATTACAAGAGAATAAGAAGCAATGTAAAATTTGTTACCAATGGTGGCAATGTTATATCTTCAAAAACAATGAAGTATGGCGAAGAGATAAATGATGTTGCCAATAGAGATTCCTATACATTTGGTGGTTGGTTTAGTAATGAAAACCTTACTAATAAAATAACAAACGTGGGTACAGAAAATGTAATTTTATATGCATATTGGAGTGAAGAAGTAAAGCCTTCAGACTTCTCTTATGAAATAATAGATAATAAAATAAAAATAACAAAATATATTGGTAACAGTAGTACGGTTGTAATACCAAGTAGAATAGGAGATAAAAAAGTTGCCGTAATAGAAGATAATGCATTTAAAAACAAAACCAAGATTACTAGCTTATCACTTCCTAATGGATTAGAACAAATCGGTGAATTCGCATTTGAGAATCTTTCGTTAACAGAATTGATAATACCAGACTCGGTTCAACTAATAAAGGAGGGAGCTCTTAAAGGTGTAAATGGATTAGTAAGTATAACATTACCATTTGCGGGAAGAACAAGAACCAGCCAATCAAAAGTTTCTTCATATTGGGATGATGGAATTG
>DUUN01000685.1 GCA_012841535.1 Gallicola sp.
ATGTTTAAAAAAATGTTTAGAAAAAAATAAGTGGGTATAAATATAATAAGATAAATATGTAGTTCTTATTTATCTTAGAGATTCTATCGGATCAACTAAATTTTATTTTAGTGTAGTTAGAAGAAACGGATGTAGTGTTTCTTTTTGGTACTAGATTTAAAATTTACAGCTGATAGTGAAATATGTTAAAAAGATTTTAAGTTTGTAAGGTCGAGAGTTTACTAAGGTGTATAATTATTGGATTAGTAGAATAGTAGATTGTAGTTTAAAATAGGTTAAGACTAATTTTATTTATAATTTAAAGTTAACCTAGAATAGTGAATATGATTATACTAGAGAAAATTAACTAATCTTAAAGTAAATTCTAATTTAACGACAAATATTTAATTATTGTAATTAGTGAAAGAAGTAGTATAGGTTTCTAGTTTTAAATATAGGAATAATTTTATTAATTACATGTAGCAACAAGATATTTAGTGTGAGTAGATTTAGCAAGTTGTTATAGCTTACTAAATAAAAAATATGAATATCAAGGGCTGATTAAATATTAAAGAAAGGAACTGATAAGTAGTGATGGAACCTAAAATAGAATGTTGGTCCGAATCAGAATCAAATAAATAGGGGTAAATTTCTTAATACATTATTAGAAATTTGCCCCTATTTTATTTTTTAAGAAAAATCATATTTATCTTAAAGCTAATAGTTGAATATTATAAATATTTTAATTATTAGTAATAAAATAAAAAGGAGTTGTATATTGTTATGAATTATAATTTAGGATCTTTATTTGAAATACTAAAAAATATAGTATTTTTTCTAGGAGTCATATTACAATTTGTTGCTGCTAGCTGGGTTCAAAAGGATATTAAAACTAAAGACCCAACAGAAAGAATAATGTGGTTTTTAGGAGTTTTTATGGCACCTTTTATGGCGGGACTTTTAGTCTACCTAGTAGTAAAAGCAAGAAGAAGTGAAAAACTTGATAGTAGTGAATTAGAAGTAGTTCCAAAGAAAACTGGAATTTCAAATATAATCGTTATATTTACCACTATAATGTTAATAGTAAGTCTTATTTATATAGCAACATTATCCTATAGTAATTATAAAATGTATGAGGAATTGGAAAGATATAATGTAGAGATGCAAATGTTCGAAGAAATGCAATAAAGGACCTTAAAAAGGTCCTTTTAGACTATTTACAATTAGAAATACTAAGCTTAGATTCATTGGTACCAGAAGATCATCTAGTTAGAAAACTAGATAAAGCTTTAAATTTATACTTTATCTATGACCTAGTAAAAGATCTCTACGCTACAACAGGAGCAGAAAGTATAGATACTGTCTTTTTAATAAAATTAAATATATGACAATATGTATTTGGGATTATATCTTTGAGATAAACAAAAAGAGAAACAGATGTTAACATTGCATATAGATGGAATTTAGGATTTGGTGATAAAAATACCATTATTCCATACAAAAGACCAATGACAAAAAAAGGGTATTTTAAAAAGTATGGATATGTATATGATGAGTTTTATGATTGTTACATATGCCCAAACAACAAAATATTAAAATATATTACTACTAACAGACATGGATATCGAGAGTATAAAAGCAATCCTAAAGATTGTAAAAACTGCAAATATATAGAAAAATACACGGAAAGTAAAAATTATCAAAAAGTTGTAATTCGACACATTTAGGAAGAATATATAGAAAAGTGTGAGGATATTAGACATTTAAGAGGATTTAAGAAAAAATATGGTAGGTGAAAAGAAACAATAGAAAGGGTATTTGCTGATGCCAAAGAATTACATGGTATGAGATATACGCTACATAGAGGTTTAGAAAGGGTTAAAAATGAGCTATACTTCTTGTTTGGTTACATGAATTTAAAAAAATTAGCAAATATTATATGGAATAGGGGGCTATGTGAAATCTTCTCTGTAAATTAGATTTTTCTACAATAAGATAATTTATTTTTAAGACTAAAAATCAGTTTTTTGATTTTTAGTCTTACTTATTTTATAATACCGATTTGATTACATGTCAAGGGCACCTGCGAATGCAGGTGTTAATTTTACTCTTGATTTGTAATTTAAATAGGTGTTAATTCATCCTATCCTGATACATAATCATCAATTCACCATAAACTTGCCCCCAGTTTCTAAGGGGCATAGACCATTTCTTAGTAATTTGTTCCGTAGATAAATACAGTGCTTTTAATAGCGAAGTATCATTTGGAAATACTGATCTTTGTTTATTTAATCTACGGTAACTACTATTTAAACTCTCTATTGCATTGGTACCCTCGCTACGCTGGGGCAGACCCTTGTATATATTACTTTTCTTGTACTTTCTTAAAACTTGAATATTGGACTTATTACATCCTAATTATCAATCCAACTTTTCATTGCATGTGGATATATTTCATCCCATTTTGTTGTTACTTTTGATAAGTTGTCATATGCCACTTTCTCATTAGGAGCTTGTATATGGTTTTTAAATCTGTTGCAAATTCTTTTCTATGTTTGTAAGATACGTATTTTAAGGTATTTCTCACCTGATGGACAATACAGCGTTGATATTCAGTTTTAGGATAGGCTGTAGCTACAGCCTCCTTCATTCCTGTTAGCCCATCTGCGCATAGCACTAGAATATCCTTTACTTCTCTGTTTTTTAGTTCGTTTAATATGCCAAGCCAATATTTACTACTTTCATTTTTTCCAATATATATTCCCAAAACTTCCTTTAGTCCATCTTGGTTTACCTCCAAAACTATGCAGGCTGCTTTTTTTACTATTATTCCATTATCCCCCTACAGAAGAATGTATTGCATCTATGAATATTATTGGATAAAGATCATGTAATACTCTATGTTGTCAGTCCTCAATTTGAGGTAGTAGTTTGTTTGTTATATTGGATACTAGTCCTTCACTAATTTCAAAACCATAGATTTCTTCTACTTGGTCAGAAATCTGTCTAGTTGATAATCCTCTAGCATACATAGATATTATTTCATGTGTCTACTATATGGGGAGCATATCAATTTTGGAATCTAAAATGCCTTTTGTCTTCAATCTGAAAGGAACTTAAAAAGGTCCTTTTTATAATATTCTTTAATGATACAATAATAATATAAAAATTGAGTTGGCTTTTAAATAATGGTATTGTGTATCGACCTCTTAATTGTTAGATTTGTGGTCTAAATTTTTGGGGATAATCTTAATTGTTATAGATTACAGTACTATTATTTTTTGTTTTTTGTGAGAAGTAAAGTAAATTAAGCTTGGTGTGTTAAATTAATTTAAAGAAATAAATTGATTATTATTTAATAGTTTAAGAAAATTAAAAACCTTTTAATGATTAAAAATTAACTTGCAATATTAATGTATCAATGGTAATATATTAGTTAAATAGATTAATCTATTAAAATAAAAAAAGAGGTGTAATTATGGAAACGTTACAAGGAATTTTATTGTTGTTAACTTTTGTTGGATTAGTAGTTTATTGTTTCAAAGGTGGAAACCTTTTATTTGGGTTCTTAACCATATCTGTATTATGGTGTATCATTGGAATGGTACCTATTAAAGAAGTGGTTGAAGATGTTTTTCAAAAATCTGTTGAAAATTATGGAGCAACTATAGCTGTAATAGTATTTGGTAGTTGGTTTGGTAAAGTAATTGTTGATACGGGAATAGCATCTTCAATTATAAAAAAGACTGTAGAATTAGCTGGAAATAAGGCTTTATTGACAACTATTCTTATAACCCTTGTATGTACTTTAATATTTACAAGCGCTTTTGGAGTAGGGTCTGTAATGGCAATAGGAATGATAGTTTTACCAATATTGTTTTCTATGGGATTAGAGAAAAGAATAGCTCTTGCTGTATATATGATGTCAGTTGCAGCTGGAATGTATTTAAATATAGCATATGTTAGTCAATTTGATGTATTCTTTGGAGCTAATTATGGACCTTCTTATGTAAAATTTGCAATAATAGCAACATTAGTGCATGTAGCAGTTATTTTGTGTTTTATACTTTTCCATTTTTTATTCAAAGGTAAAAAAAGGTTTGCATGGGCAGCGAAAGTTCCAAGTAGTCAAAATCAAGTTCCAGGATATGCTTTCATTGTTCCATTTATTCCAATATTATTAGTAGCTCTTTTAGGATGGGGTCCTATACCTTCATTTACAGTAGGAATTTTTGCGGGTATATTATTAACTGGAAATATGAAGTCATATAAACGATTAATTGATGTTATGCAAAAAACATTGCATGATGGAGTTTCAGATAGTGGATTATTAATAGGTATGCTATATGGAGTAAATATTTTTCAAGCAGCAGCTAATAAGATCGCTCCATTGCTAGGGGGATTAATAGGAAATATAATACCTTCATCACCATTTGTATTAGTAATTGCTTTTGCGATATTAGCTCCACTAGGATTATTTAGAGGACCATTAATGATATTTGGTTCAGGAGCTGCAGTTGTTGCAATTTTACAAGCAGTAGGAACTTTCCCAAATACATTTTTATTTGGACTATTTCTTATTCCACCAGTAGCGATTGTTGCAAATACATGTCCAACACAATCTTGGGGAATGTGGGGATTAAGTTATGCAAAAATTGAACCAAAAACATACATAAAAACAGGTATAGTATGGTCATGGATTATATGTGCAATTAATTTGTTCATAGCATATTTTATGATTTCAGGATTGTAATTATTTTTAGAAAGGTAATAAAATGAGAAAAATAAGAATAGGAATTGATGTAGGTGGTACGCATACAAAAGCAGTAGCAATAGATAATGATACCAATGAGATAGTAGGTAAAGGCTCAGTTATGACTACCCATCATGATAAAAATGGAGTCGCTCAAGGAGTTGTAGATGCTTTTACAAAATGCTTAAATGATAACAATATAAGTCCGGAAGAAGTAATTTTTATTGCGCATAGTACAACACAAGCTACTAATGCACTATTAGAAGGTGACGTTGCTAATGTTGGAGTAATTGGTCTTGCTAAAGGTGGCCTTGAAGGATTTATGGCTAAAAGACAACTAGATATTGGAAATATTGAATTAGGTACTGGTAAAACAATAAAAGTGAACTCTGAATTTGTAAAAATAAAGGATTTTAATCGAAATAAAGCTAGTGAGATCATACAAAATTTTAAGGAAAAAGGTTCACAAGTTATTGTTGCTAGTAAAGCATTTGGTGTTGATGACTTAACAGAAGAAAAAATCATAGTAGAAGAAGCTATAAAACATAATATGCCGGTTACTGCTGCATCAGATATTTCAAAACTTTATGGATTAAAAATTAGAACCACGACTGCAGCATTAAATGCAAGCATTCTTCCTAAAATGTTAGAAACAGCTAATAGTACAGAAAAAAGTGTAAAAACTTCAGGGGTTAAGGTACCATTAATGATAATGCGTGGCGACGGTGGGGTAATGGAAATAGATGAAATGAGAAAAAAACCCATATTAACGATGTTATCAGGACCAGCAGCAAGTGTAATTGGTGCATTAATGTATTTAAGAGCTTCAAATGGTATTTATTTTGAAGTCGGAGGAACATCAACAAACGTAGGTATCATAAAAGATAGTAGGCCAGCAGTGGATTATTCTATAATTGGAGGACATAGAACTTATGTCAATTCCTTAGATGTAAGGGTACTGGGGGTTGCTGGAGGAAGTATGGTCAGAGCTAGCAATAATGAAATTGTAGATGTGGGACCAAGATCAGCACATATAGCAAATATGGGATATTGTGCATTTACAGATCCTAAGTTATTTGATGGAGCTGAACTATATACATTTAGACCAACTGAAAACGATCCTGAAGATTATATTGCAGTAAGGCTCAATGATGGTTCTAGTATGGCAATTACAAATACCTGTGCTGCAAATGCGCTAAAAATGCTTGATGATGGTGATTACGCAAAAGGGAATTATGACTCTAGCTATAAAGCAATTGATTTACTAGCTAAAAGAATAGGAAAAACAGTAGAGGAAACAGCAAACGAAATTTTAACTAAATCTTGTGAAAAAATTATTCCAGTGATAGAAGATTTAATTCAAAAATATAAAGTTGAAAGAGAGCAAGTTGTTTTAGTTGGAGCAGGTGGAGGGGCTGGTACATTGCTTGCTTATACTGCTAAATTAATGAATTTCAAATATCAGATTCCTACAAATGCAGAGGTTATCTCATCGATAGGAGTAGCATTAGCTATGGTACGTGAGATGGTTCAGAGAACTATTCCTAATCCATCTGCTGAAGAAATTCTAGAATTGAAAAAAGAAGCCAAGGAACTGGCTATGAATAGTGGAGCAGTTGAAGAAAGTGTAGAAGTTTATATAGAGATAGATGATCAGGCACAGACTGTTTCAGCTATTGCAATGGGATCTACTGAAGTTAAAACAACAGATTTGTCTAAAAATTGCAATGAAGAAGAAGCAAAAGAAATCGCAGCTGAATCTATGGGAATTAATGCGAAAGATTTAGTTACTAAGGCAAATAATGGACAAATATATGTGTTTTCAGCTATGAAAAACAAAAAAATGGCTATACGAATAGTTGATAGGAAGGGGTTTATAAAGCTACAAAGAGCAAATGGTGATGTAGCTATAACTGATTTAGAGAATTTAGAAGATACAATTTCTATTCTATGGGGTGAAGCGGGTAACTACACTTCTGAAATTGTTTTAAATCCAGATATATATGTAATAGCAGGTTCAAAAGTAGTAGATTATTCTGGACTAACTGAATTAGAACAAGTTACAGGAATGGCTAGCTCTGAATTTAGTGACACTACTGATGAAATTATAGTTGTAGCAGCTAAAAATGAACTTTAGTAAAGAAAACATAAAGGATTATTTGAAAAGGGATTCTATACAAATATACAGAGAAATATTAATAAATGAAAATTATTTTAAAAAAAATGCTAACAAAATAGATGTCTACATTATTAAGTCTACAAGTGTTTCAAAAATTAGATATAAAGATTTAATAGACAAGTATGGAAAATTAGACGTGAATGAATATTTTAAAATATTTAATATAGAACTAAATGAGGTTTATGAAGAAAATCCCTTTTCTTTTCCTTATTTTGCAATATATGATGTTACTAGTAACAAAATAGACATTAATATAAATTTAATAAAACAAATAAAAAAAATTATAAAGAGCAATGAAATTGAAAATATAATTAGTTATAAAGAATTTTATAATCTAGTATTATTACATGAATTATTTCATTATTTAGATGAAAGAGATAAAAAATTTGACAATAATAACTTCTCGGTACAAATCGAAATATTTAAGCATATAAAAATAAATAAAACTTTAAATATACTGAAAGAAATTGCTGCTATAGAGTTTTCTAAAATATTTTTAGATATAGAATATAATCCTGTTATATTTGAGTGTTTGATAAGTTAAAAATGACTTAAATTAAGAAAAGTGATTG
>DUUN01000100.1 GCA_012841535.1 Gallicola sp.
CATCTTGGCTTTCTTAATTATACAAGGAGGAATCATGAATAAGACTATCTTCATTGAAAAAAAGAAAGAATTCAATTCAGAAAATTGTAAATTATACAGGGAGTTTAAAAGTTTTCTTAGTATGGAAAATTTAGAATCTGTTAGGGTTATTAACGCTTTTAATTTTTCCAACTTTACTAAAGAGGAATATGAAAATATAAAAGCTAAATTATTAAAAAATGATAATACCGATATATTTTATGAAAATAAAATTATTTTAGAAGATGATGAAAAAGGATTTAGAGTACAAAGTAAAGACGGACAGTATAATCAAAGAGAAGATATGACAAATGAATATATTAAAAAATTCTTTGGCTATGAAAATATACTTATAAAGCATTCAAAAGTTGTAATTTTAAAAGGGATAAATGATGCTGATTTAGAAAAAATAAAAAGATACTATATTAACAATGTTGATAGTAAAGAAATTCCATTAGATGATTCCTCTATTTTCGTATTTGAAGATTGTGAAGATACTATAGAAATAGTAGATAATTTTATTAATATGGATGAAGAAGAGTTAAAGGAAATAATTTCAAATTTCGCAATGGATTTAGATGATATAAAATTTGTTCAAAATTACTTTAAGAGCGAAAATAGAAATCCTAATATTTGGGAATTAAAAACAATAGATACATACTGGTCAGACCATTGTAGGCATACTACTTTCTTAACTGAAATTAAAAATATCAACTTTAAGGAAGGTAAATATAAGGATACTTTAGAAAAAGTATTTAATGAATATTTAGAATCTAGAAAATTTGCCCATAATAATAGTAAACCTGTTACCTTAATGGATATGGCAACAATTAATATGAAGGAACTTAGAAAACTAGGTTTATTAGATGATATGGAAGTTTCAGACGAAATAAATGCATGTAGTATTGAAGTTAAGGTTGACGTTGAAGGACAAGAGGAAGATTGGTTACTTCTGTTTAAAAATGAAACACATAATCATCCTACAGAAATTGAGCCTTATGGTGGAGCCCATACTTGTATTGGTGGAGGAATAAGAGATCCACTTTCTTCAAGAGCTTTTGTTCATCAAGCAATGAGAATAACAGGAGCTAAAGATCCTAGAACTAAATTGGAAAATACCTTAGAGGGAAAATTACCTCAAAGAAAAATATGTCAGTCTGCCATGGAAGGCTATAGTGACTATGGTAATCAAATAGGATTAGCTGGAGGCTTGGTAAAGGAAATATACCATGATGGTTATGAAGCTAAGAGAATGGAACTAGGAGCCTTAGTTGCAGCTGTACCAAAGAAATGGGTTAGAAGGGAAAATCCAAATCCAACAGACTTAATTGTACTTTTAGGTGCTAGAACTGGTAGAGATGGTTTAGGTGCTGCTGTTGGTTCATCAAATGTACAAGACAAAACCTCTTTAGAAACTGCCGGAGCTGAGGTGCAAAAAGGCAATCCTTTAGCTGAAAGAAATATAATGAGATTGTTTAGAGACGAGAAGGCTACTAGATTAATAAAAAAATGTAATGACTTTGGAGCAGGAGGAGTTGCAGTAGCTATTGGAGAACTAGCAGATGGTTTAGTTATTGACCTAGATTCTGTTCCGTTAAAATACCAGGGCCTACATGGAGGAGAAATAGCTTTATCAGAGTCCCAGGAAAGAATGGCAGTAGTTGTTGAAAAGAATTATATTGATGAATTTTTAGACCTAGCTAAAAAAGAAAATATTGAAGCTACAGTTGTTGCAGAAGTTTTTGAAGAAGCAAGAATGAAAATGATCTGGAGAGGAAAAGAAATAATAAATCTATCTAGAGAATTTTTAAATAGTAATGGTGCTAGAAAACAAGTTGATATAAATATAAATAGTCCAGAGGAAGTAGATTATTTATTTAATAATAATTTAGATGAAAATTTAACTATTGAAGATAATCTTAAAAAATATGTAACTAATATCAAATATGCTTCTCAAAAAGGTTTAATTAAAAACTTCGATAATAGTATAGGAAAAGGAACGGTACTTTCCCAACTAGGAGGAAAAAATAAAATAACGACCCAAGGGGGAATGGTAGCAAAATTTCCAGTACTAAACAAGAATACTGATTCTTGTTCAATTATGACCTATGGTTATGATCCTTATTTAGCAGAAAAAAGTCAATTCCATGGTGGTTATTATGCAGTAATTGAATCCTTAGCTAAAATAGTTGCCTTAGGAGGGGATTATTCAAGGGCTAGATTAAGTTTCCAAGAATTTTTTGAAAGATTAGATAAAAACCCTGATAAATGGAGCAAACCAGTTAGTTCTCTATTGGGAGCCTACAAGGCAATGAAGGATTTAAACATTCCTGCCATAGGTGGAAAAGATAGTATGAGTGGTACTTATGAAGATATTACTGTACCTCCTACCTTGATTTCTTTTGCTGTTACAAAGGAAAATATAAAGAATATAGTTAGTAGGGAATTAAAATCTGAAGAGTCAACTATATTATTAGTGGAAGTTCCTTTAATGGAAAATGGTCTTTTGAATATAGATATATTAAAAGATAAATATAGAAAAATAAAGGAATTTGTAAACAAGGGTTATATACTATCAGCTTCTACTATAGCTTCTGGTGGAATTGGAAAAGCCCTTGTAGAAATGGCAATGGGAAATAATATAGGAGTTGACTTAGATAAAAAAATAGAGGATAGGATATTTAAAAATTTATTTGGGTCTATAATAATTGAAGTTGCCAATAATAATGTGGAAAATTTAGAAAATATTGGTGAAATAATAGGTCAAACTAATAATAGTTCTTTAATTAATATTAATAATGAGAAAATATCAATAGAGCTTTTAAAGGAAGACACCCTTAAGGTTTTAAATGATGTATATCCTATAGAAGAAGCTAAAGATGAAAAAGAAGTAGTAGATTTTAACTATAATACAAATAAATTTGAAAAATCAATAGAAAAAGAGGCAAAAGTATTAATTCCAGTTTTCCCAGGTACAAATGGAGAATATGATTTGGAAAGAAGCTTTATAAAAGCAGGAGCTAAGGTTGAAAAAATAGTATTTAACACCTTAACAAAAGAACTAGTTGAAAAATCCTATATAGAACTTAAAAAGGCAATAGAAAGAAATAATATTTTAGCTTTTGCAAATGGTGCTTTAATGGGTGAGGAATTAGAAAGTAATGGGAAATTAATAGAATTAATTCTTTCAGAGGAAACCATAAAAGAAGCAGTTGAAGAGCTAATAAAAAATAGAAAAGGGTTAGTAATTGGTTTAGGAGCTGGCTTTACGGGTCTTGTAAACTCTGGGTTAATAGAATTTGGAGAAATTAAAAAGGGAAGTACAATAGAAATTGCTAAAAATGAATATGATGGTTTTAATTCGGATTTAGTAGACATTAAGGTTATTTCTAAAAATTCTCCTTGGTTATCTAATATGGAAGTAGGAAGTTTATATACAGCTCCAGTAGCTACTAGACAGGGAAGGGTTTTATTAGGAAAAGCAAAGGAAAAACTAATTGAGAATAATCAAATAGTAACGGCATTTACAGAAAATATATTTAATTCCGACTTATCTGTAGATGGTCTAGTTAGTCCATGTGGTAGGGTAATAGGATTAATAGGATTAGTAGACAGAATAGAGGAAGGGTTATTTATTAATAACAATATAAAAGGATATTCTAAGATTATTGAATCTGGAGTTAATTACTTTAATAAATAGGAGGAAGTAATGAAAGTAGCTGTAATAATGGGAAGTATTTCCGATAAGGAAATTGCAAAAAAGGTAAAAAACAAGTTAGATGAATTAGAAATAGAAAATTCAGTTAATGTTATTTCTGCTCATAGATCTTTAGATGTTTTAATGGATTTTTGTGAAAAAGTTGAGGAAGAAGAAATAGGAGTAATAATAGCAATTGCAGGAATGTCTGCTCACCTAGCTGGGGTTATTGCAGCTATGGTAGATATTCCTGTTATAGGGGTTCCGGTAAAATCAAAATCCTTAGAGGGCTTAGATGCATTATTATCTATTGTACAAATGCCAAAAGGTGTACCAGTTGCTACAGTAGCAATAGATGGGGGAGAAAATGCAGCGATTTTAGCTGGAAAAATCTTAGCATTAAATGATGAAAAAATAATGAATAATATTAGAAATCTAAGAGAAAAAAGTAGAGACGATATTATTAAAATTAATCAAGATTTAGAGATTTAGGTGTATTATGAGTGGAATATTCGGAATTTTCAATAATGAGGATATTGAAGCTATAAGATATTTACAATATGGCCTTTATGGAGTTCAGCATAGAGGACAGGCTGAAGTTGGAATTGCAACTATTGAAAATGAAAGATTAAATTATTTAGTAGGAGAAGGGTTAGTAGGAGAAAATTTTAGTAACAAAGTATTACGAAAATTTAATGGTAATAAGGGTATTGGGTATGTGAAATATGCCTTTAGATTTGAAGAAGAAAATCCAATGCCCTTTGTCTCAAAGAAAAATGGAATATCCTCTTCAATGGTAATAGATGGTAAAATTATTTCTAATATTTCCTATGATGAGCTAAGAGAAAAAATTCAGGGGAGCAAGGAAGAATTAAGAGAATATTTTGCAGGTATTAAAGGAGCTTTTAGTCTTGCGTATATTGACAAGGACAAAATTGTTGCCGTAAGAGATCCTTATGGAGTTAAACCACTTTCTATAGGATTTAATGATACAGGATATGTTATTTCATCTGAAACTTGTGCAATAGACTCAATTGGGTATAAATTATTAAAGGACCTAGAACCTGGAGAAATATTTATAGGTACAGGTTCTGGTCATGAGTTTATAAAATATTCAAATGAAAAGGCTAAACTTTGTTTATTTGAAATGGTCTATATAGCAAGACCCGACAGCTATATTGATGGAGTAAGTGTATATAGGGCAAGGTATAATTCTGGCCAGGCCTTGTACGAGGAAAATAAGACAGAGGCAGATATTGTAGTTGGTGCTCCAGACTCTGGAATAATTGCAGCGTTAGGTTATTCCTATGCTTCAAAAATTCCATATATGGAAGGTATAGTAAAAAACAGGTATATAGGAAGAACATTTATTGAGTCAGACCAAGAAAATAGAGAAAAAAGTGTAAATATTAAACTTAACCCAATAGTTGAAAATGTAAAAGGTAAGGATATTATTTTAGTAGATGATTCTATAGTTAGAGGTACTACTACAAAAAGATTAATTAAGATGTTAAAGGATTCTGGAGCTAGAAAGGTTCACTTAAGAATTGCATCTCCACCTGTAATTAATAAAGATGACTTAAGTATAGATATTCCAAATGAAGAAAATCTTATTAGTCGAGGTAAAAGTTTCAAAGAAGTTGCAAAAGAAATACAGGCAGATTCTCTATATCACTTAAGTTTACAAGGACTTAGAGATTGTTGTGGCAACAAGGGATATTATGAAAAATATTTTGCATAAGGAGAAAATTATGAGTTTAACATATAAAGATTCAGGCGTAGATAAAGAAGCAGGATATAAGGAAATACAATTAATAAAGCCTCTAATTAAAAAAACCTTTAGAGAGGGAGTTATTTCTGACATAGGTGGATTTTCTGGTTTATTTGGAATAAATAAAGACGACTATGAAGAACCGGTATTGGTATCAGGAACAGATGGTGTTGGAACAAAATTAATGTTGGCATTTAAAATGAACCAACATAACACCGTAGGTGAAGATTGTGTTGCCATGTGCGTAAATGATATTCTTTGCCAGGGAGCAGAACCTATTTTTTTCCTAGATTACATATCTACAGGGAAATTAATTCCTGAAAAAATGTATTCAATAGTTGAAGGTGTTTCAAATGGTTGTATAAAAGGTGGTTGTGCCTTAATTGGAGGAGAAACAGCAGAAATGCCGGGGCTATATGAAGAAGATGAATATGATTTAGCTGGTTTTGCTGTTGGTATAGTGGACAAGAATAAAATAATTGATGGCAAAAGAGACATAAAGGAAGGGGACGTTATTTTAGCCCTACCATCTACTGGAGTACATAGTAATGGCTATTCAATAGTAAGGAAAATAATATTTGAAAAAATGAATTATAAGTTGGATATGTATATTGAAGAACTGGGAACAACATTAGGTGAAGAATTATTAAAACCTACTAGAATATATACTAAACCTTTATTAAATTTAGTAAGAAAGTTTAAAATAAATGGAATCTCTCATATAACAGGTGGAGGTTTATATGAAAATATTCCAAGATCATTACCAGAAGGTTTAACAGCAAGGGTTAATACTAAAAATATTGAAAAACATGAAATATTTAATTTGCTACAAAAATGGGGAAATGTAGAAACTAAGGAAATGTATTCAACATTTAATATGGGAGCAGGAATAGTGTTTTTTATAGATAAAGCTATAAAAGATGATGTGTTAAACTACTTAAAGGAATTAGATGAAAAAGTATATGAAATAGGAGAAGTTGTAAAAGGGGAAGAGGGAGTAATTCTATGTCATTAAATATTGCTGTAATGATTTCAGGAAGTGGAAGTAATTTACAGAGTATAATTGATGCTATAGAAAAAAACAGCTTAAAAAGTGAAATTAAAATTGTAATCTCAAATACGAAAAATGCTTATGGTTTAGTAAGAGCGGAAAAACATGGGATAAAATCAAGGTATTTATCTAAAAACAATTACAATTCCCCAAGGGAATATGAAGAAGAATTATTGGAAATTCTTAATAATAAAAAAATAGATTTAATTGTATTAGCAGGATATTTGGGAATAGTACCTGGAGAAATAATTAAGCATTATAAAAACAAAATAATTAATATTCATCCTTCATTAATTCCAAGTTTTTGTGGTAAGGGATTTTATGGATTAACTGTACATGAAAAAGTTTTAGAATACGGAGTAAAAGTAACTGGTGCTACAACTCATTTTGTAGACGAAGGAGTAGATACTGGTCCTATTATTATGCAGGAGCCTTTTAAAATAGAAGATGAAATAACTGCAGAAGAATTACAGAAGGAAGTTTTGAAAATTGAGCATAAAATATTAGTTGAAACATTAGGGCTAATAGAAAACAAAAAACTTGAAATAAATGGAAGAAGGGTACTAATAAGGAGATAGAATGAAGATTTTAGTAATAGGTAATGGTGGAAGAGAACATGCACTTATCTGGAAAATTGCTCAAAGTAAGTTAGTAGATAAGATTTTCTCTGTTACTGGTAATGGTGGAATAAATAAAATTGCAGAAAGTGTTAATTTAACTAACAATTTTGAAATATTGGATTTTGCAAAAAATAACAATATAGACCTAACAATAGTAGGTCCAGAAAATCCTTTATGTGAAGGATTAGTTGATTTATTCGAAGAAAACAAGTTAAAGATTTTTGGGCCAAATAAAAAATCTGCACAATTAGAAGGTAGTAAGGAATTTACAAAGGAATTTTTAATAAGAAATAATATTCCTACTGCAAAATATTTTTCTTATACAGACTATAATAGTGCATTAAAAGGACTAGATGATTTTAAATATCCATTGGTAATTAAGGCTGACGGACTTTGCAAAGGAAAAGGAGTCTTTATTTGTAAGGACAAAGATGAAGCAATAATAAGTTTAAATAAAATATTTTTAGATAAGATTTTTGGTGAAGAAGGAAATAAAATAGTAATTGAAGAATTTCTACAAGGTTTTGAAGCTTCATTAATATGTTTAGTATCAAAAAATAATATAGTTCCCCTAGAACCTGCAAAAGATTATAAGAAAATAGGGGAAGGAGATATAGGGGAAAATACTGGAGGAGTAGGTTGCATATCTCCAAATCCATTACTAGATGAAAATACAGAAAAAGAATTAAACACTATTGCAAAAAAAATTCAGAAATCTTTAGAAAAGGAAGACTTAGCCTATAATGGTATTTTATTTATTGGTTTTATGATTACAGAAGAAGGAGCAAAAGTATTAGAATTTAATGTTAGGTTTGGAGATCCTGAAACAGAAGTAATTCTACCAAGACTTAAATCGGATTTAGTAGATGTTATTTTAAAAACTATGAATAATGAAATATCTGAAGATGATTTACAATGGAGAGAAGAATACTGCTTAACAACAGTTCTTTGTTCTGGAGGATATCCTGACAAATATGAAACTAATAAGGAAATAGTAGGATTAGATAAATTAGACAAGGACATTATAGTATTTCACAATGGAACAAAACTAGAAAAGGAAGTCCTATTAACAAATGGAGGAAGGGTACTTTCTGTAACTACCCTTGCAGACTCCTTAGAGGAAGCAAGAAACATAGTATATGAAAATATTGCTAGAATAGATTTTGATGGAATGTATTATAGGAAGGATATTGGAAAAATATAGTGTAGATAGTTTTGAACAAGTATATTGAGCCTGTGAAATCTTTTTTGTAAACTATAAGAAAATAATTTTTTAAAGTAAAATGTTAGGTAATAAAAGGTGAGTAATCTTTATATCTTAACAAATATTGTTTAAAATGGTTAAACTTTTTAGTTTAACCATTTTTTAGTTAATTTATAAAAAATAGATGATTAATGGATTATCAATGTAAAAATTCATTAAATTTACTTGACAAATAATTAATTATCGGTTATCCTATAATCACTATATACGTATATACAAATTAATACTAATTTACGAACAAGAGGAGGGGATCTTTATGATAATGAAATTTTTGAAAAAAGTACCAGCAGGAATGATGATAGTTCCTATGTTTTTATCAGCTATTGTGAATACGTTTTTTCCAGAAATTTTACAGATTGGATCTTTTACAACAGGTGTATTTACAAATGCGGGAGCAACAGCAATTATGGGGGTTCAACTGGTTTGTATGGGGAGTCAGTTAAGAATAAAAGAGCTAATGGAAGTTGTAAAAAGAGGAGGAGTTTTATTACTTTCTAAATATGCTGTAGGAGCTATAATTGGAGTTGCGGTTGGTAAAGTGTTTGGAATGGCTGGATTTTTAGGATTAACTACGTTGGCAATTATAAGTGCGATTACCAATTCAAATGGATCTTTATACTTGGCTTTAAATGTTACATATGGTGATGAAGTTGATCAGACAGCAATGAGCTTTTTAGCTTTAAATGATGGTCCTTTTTTAACATTATTGACTTTAGGAGCTTCAGGATTGGCAAATGTTCCAATAGTTTCTTTAGTTGCTGTATTAGTACCTATAATTTTTGGTATGATTTTAGGAAACATAGACAAAAGTTTATCAGAGTTTTTAGCGCCAGGAGTATCTCTATTATTACCTTTTGTAGGAATTACATTAGGAGCTGGAATAAATATCACTGATATAATTGCTGGTGGTGGACCTGGAATATTATTAGGTTTAATTACAGTGTTTATAAGTGGACCTATAGTAGTATTGTGCGATAGATTAATAAATAAAAGGCCTGGATATGCTGGATGGGCTGTTTCAACAACTGCTGGTAATGCTATAGCTGTTCCTGCAGTAGTAGCAACGGTTGATAAAACATGGGCACCTTTTGTTGCAACAGCAACAACACAAGTAGCTGCTTCTGTAGTAGTTACAGCAATATTAATACCTATCATTACAAGTTGGTGGGCAAAAAAATATGGTTGTCCTGCACAACCTTTAGAAGGACAAGATTTTAGTAAAAAAGATTGGAGAGCACCAAAAGCAAAACAATAACTTGAGTTTATTTAGGAGGAAATATTATGCAAGAAATTAATGCTGTATTGATTAGTAAAGAAGATAATGTTGTTGTGGCAAGAGAAAAAATCGAAAAAAACAATGATGTAGTTTATATGGATTTAGATGGAAAGATTAATTCTTTTAAGGCGATAAATGATATTAAAATTTATCATAAAATAGCTAGAAATGAAATAAAAAAAGATGCTCATATAGTTAAATATGGGGAACATATAGGAGTTGCATCAGAAGATATACATATTGGTAACCATGTCCACGAACACAATGTTATTGGGGTTAGAGAAAATTTGGATGAATTAGTATAGGAGGGGGAAAATGAGAACTTTTTGGGGATATAAAAGATCTGATGGAAGAATTGGTATTAGAAATCATATATTAATTTTACCATGTAGTGTATGTGCATCTGACACTACAAGAATAATAGCAAGTCAAGTAAAAGATGCAGTAACATTTAATAATCAATTAGGATGTTCACAAGTAGGTATAGATCATGAATATACTATGGATACAATTGCAGGATTTGCTGCTAATCCTAATGTATATGGCATAGTTTTAGTTTCTTTAGGTTGTGAAAATGCACAATTACATTTAGTTAAGGAAGAAATAGAGAAAAGAACAAATAAAACTATAAAAAGTCTAATCATACAAGAAGAAGGTGGAACACTAAAAACTATTGAAAAAGCTGTTAGGTATGCAAAAGAAATGTCTGAGGAAGCCGCTTTACTAAGAAGAGAAGAATTCCCACTATCAGAAATTATATTAGGAACAGAATGTGGAGGGTCAGATCCTACTTCCGGACTATCTTCAAATGTACTTATTGGAGCATTAAGTGATAAAATAGTAGAAGAGGGAGGAACTACTGTTTTAAGTGAAACTACTGAATTTATCGGAGCAGAACATATACTTGCTAGAAGAGCAAAAAATGATGAAGTAAGAGATAGGATATTTGATATAGTGCATAGATATGAAAAGCACATATTATTAAATACTGGGGAGGAAGTTAGAGAAGGTAATCCTTCACCTGGTAATAAAGAGGGAGGATTAACTACTTTAGAAGAGAAATCTTTAGGTTGTATTCATAAAGGGGGAACTACTACTGTTAATGCTGTTTATGATTATTCAAAACAATTAAAGACAAAGGAAGGATTAGTAATTATGGATACTCCAGGAAATGATCCTTCTTCTGTGGCTGGTATGGTAGCTGGGGGGTGTCAAATAGTTGTTTTCTCCACAGGAAGAGGAACACCTACAGGTAATCCAATAGCTCCTGTAATAAAAATTACTGGTAACAGAGAAACATATAAAAAAATGCCGGATAATTTAGATTGGGATTCAAGTCCAACTATTTATGGAGAAAAAACTGTTGATGAATTAGCAAATGAACTATTTGAAGAATTTATAGATTTCTTAAATGGTAAGTTAACGAAAGCTGAATCATTAGGATATATTGAGACAGCTATTCAAAGAGGATGTAATTTTGTATAGATGAATTAGGAGGTTAATTTGGAGAAGTGTAAAATAATTACTCCATCAATTACTGTATTTAATGATGAAGAAAAAATAGATGAATCCGGAAATAAGATAGTTATTGATCATCTAATAAATAATGGAATGGATGGGATTTTAGCTTTAGGAAGTTCTGGTGAATTTACTACACTTTCTATGGAGGAAAAAAAAGAATTTTTTAAATTCTATTATGAATATACAGATAATAGAGTAGAGTTATATGCTGGTACGGGAGATTTAAAATTAGAGAATGCAGTTGAATTATCAAATTATGTTTTAGATTTGGGTTACAAAGCGGCTGTGATAGTTACTCCTTATTATTATGGATTAAACCAAGAAAGAATATATGCTTATTATGATAAACTAGCTAAAAATATTAAGGGGGATATATTCATTTATAACTTTCCGGCTAGAACAGGAAATAGTATAAACAAGGATACTTTAAAGAATCTACTTATTGAGAATAAAAATATTAAAGGATTAAAAGATTCTGTGCTTGATTATTATCATACTACAGCTTTGTTAAGAGAATTGGACTCTGATTTTAAATATTTCGAGTTATATTCAGGTTATGATGATCAATTCTTAATTAATATATTTAATAACGGAGCTGGTTGTATAGCAGCCCTATCAAATATAGTACCGGAAATTTGGAAAGACTGGGTTCGGGCTGCAAATAACAAAGATTTTTCTACACTGAATAATATTCAGTTATGTATTAATAAGTTAATGCCGTTATATGATCTAGATAGTAACTTTTCATTATTATTTAAAGAGTTAATGAAACATAGAGGGTTAGATATTAATACAAAATCAATATTTCCTTTTACGCCATTAGATGAAAAAATTATAAAGGAAGCAAAAGATTTATTGGATTTAGTATTAAAAGAATACAAATCAATTGGTAAACAATGTTTATAATTGTATAAATGAAAGGGCCGTTAAAAAATAGCTCACAATAAAAAATAATATAAAAAATGTGAAGGACCTAGTCAAAAGTAGGTCCTTTAATTTTATTGTTGAATTATAACAAACGAGATATCATGATTCTGTAATTTATGGTGTTGGTGAAGGAAAATGAAAATCTTCTCCAGCACCATTTTATTTAAAAAAAGAGACATAACAACCATTTTCCGATACAATAAATTCACTACAAAATACCAATCGGAGGTCATTATGTCTACAAATAATTATATCTTAGATTTCTTAGGAATTAAAGA
>DUUN01000565.1 GCA_012841535.1 Gallicola sp.
AAAAAAGATAAAAACACTTGTAAATGCTTATACCAAGAACACGATATCAAACTTCCAGAAGTAGATACTTTAATTCATTTAAAAATAGCCAAGAAAGATTTATCAAACGCTTTGAAGTTTACTGCAAGCGAAAACAATAATAGAGTTATTTTACAAGCAATAAACATAAGCGACACAGGAATAGTAGCAACCGATGGCTTTAAGGCTTACTTCAACGGCTATCAAAACGAAAACGAAAACGTATCAATTTCCAAAGAGTTTGTAAGTAATTTGTTAAAGATAACAGAAGAAGAAACAGTCAAGATATATTTCAATAAAACAAAGTGTTGGGCTTTTTCTGGAAATATGAGATTGATAGGTAATGTGTATAACGACATTTATCCAAAGGTTAACAACTTAAAACGAATCGGCGAAAAATATCAAGAATTAAAGTTAGATCCGTTGAAAGTTAAAGATGCAATAAGCCTTTTGAAGATAGATAACGATTCAACAGCCTTTGAAATAATATCAATAAACAATATATTATATTTTAAAACTGAAGCGTTAGACTTAGAAGTTGGCAGTTGTGAGGGTGATGTGAGCATTTTATTTGCAAAAGAGCAGTTATTTGCATTTAATCTACTTGAGAATGCAACAGTGTATTATAGTGATAGTTTAAAACCGATGCACATTAAGAACGATGAAGATACTACAACAATATTAATAGTGCCAATGAGAAAGGTGTAGGAGTAATGATAAATATTAAATGCGGTGATGCATATAAATTGATTAAAGAAATACCTGATAAAAGTATAGATCTCATTGTAACTGATCCTCCATATTTGATAGAAAATACACAAGGTGGAAAAAGTAGTAATTTAGGAAAATCTATACAAAACATGAATAATCAATTACAATGTGGTAATTTTACGGAAAGTATAGATGAAAAAATATTAGAAGATTTTGTTAGAATATGTAAAAATATAAATATATATATATGGTGTAACCACAAACAAATACCAATGTATTTAGATTTTTTTGTAACAAAGCATAATTGTAAATTTGATTTTATAATTTGGAATAAACAAACGCAACACCTTTATTTAATAATAAATATTTGACAGATAAAGAGTATTGTTTATATTTCAGAAAAAATGCTTATTGTAATCCAAAAACTTATGAAGATGCTAAAACAGTTTATTGTTTGCCAATCAACGCTAAAGATAAAAACAACTTTAACCATCCTACTATAAAGCCTTTAGAAATAATAAACAAACTGGTTAAAAATTCAAGCAGAGAAAATGATACTGTGTTAGACTGTTTTATGGGCAGTGGTACAACGGGAGTTGCGTGTAAACAACAAAAACGCAATTTCATTGGTTTTGAAATAGATGAAAAATATTTTAAAATTGCAGAGCAAAGAATAAAAGGTTATGAAAAGGTAACAGATAAAAATATAGAATTAATAAGTTTGTTTGATGAAGAATAAAAACAAGGAAAGGTGTAGGAGTAAGCATGATAGTACGATATAGATATATGATAAGTAAGCCCGATGGTACAGAGTATGATGGTAGATATTACTCTGAGGCAG
>DUUN01000332.1 GCA_012841535.1 Gallicola sp.
ACAAAGAAACAAACAAAGGTTTTAATACCATTTAAAATAACACAACTCTAAAACAATGCTAACATCTAATCACTCTCCTAATTTGTTTTAATACCATTTAAAATAACACAACTCTAAAACCTTTGTCTTACTGCATTATCTAATGATCTAGTTTTAATACCATTTAAAATAACACAACTCTAAAACCATTACGAGTTTGTGTATTTTATAGTTTTAGTTTTAATACCATTTAAAATAACACAACTCTAAAACATAACTATCTTCCCAATATGTATCAGAATTGTTTTAATACCATTTAAAATAACACAACTCTAAAACCCAATTACCTTAAAGAAACTAATAAATAAAGTTTTAATACCATTTAAAATAACACAACTCTAAAACTTGTTTTTAACTGGTTCTTTAGACATAAGTGTTTTAATACCATTTAAAATAACACAACTCTAAAACTTTAATGCTAGTTTGTCTGTTTCTTCCTCCGTTTTAATACCATTTAAAATAACACAACTCTAAAACCTACATTTCGGTTTACCTTGTTAGTGTATTGTTTTAATACCATTTAAAATAACACAACTCTAAAACCTCAAATAAGAAATTTAAATATGAAGTTTTAATTATTTCAAATAGATTATACAATATATTATACCAGAAGTTTGATGTCTTTTCAAACATAATAATCATCAAAAAATTCGTCGATGATTAACTTTTTTTCATTAGCCAGTTTTTCATATTTGTTTGTCTCTATTAGTAGAATGTTTACCTTCTTATAAAGAAAATACTTATAAGCTTCTTTTAATTGTTCATCATTCAAATAACTTTTTAAGTTTACAACAAAAATTATTTTACATAGATTTAATTCAATGATCAAATCCAAATAATTGAATAAATCGTTTAAACTATTATCTTCCTTATTCTGAGAAATTTTAACATTATAATGTTTTAGTAATCCTTTAATTTTTAACTCTTGTTCTAATTCCAAGTCAAAATTTGATTGGTTAATTTTATCTTTCAATAAATTGCTTATTAATTGGTTAATTTCATTTAATTCAATATAAAAACTTTCATCCATTTTTATTTCATCTTCTAATAAACTATATAATTTATTTGTTATTTTTTTATCATTAAAATTAATACTAAATAAATCAGTTATTACAATAGAATTTTTTTGCAAATTAATTTCTTTGTCCTTGTCTAACAAAATCAAAAATTCATCATCATATATGTCTTCCTCACATATTAATTTTTTGATTATTTTTACAGCAAATGATTTGTCATGCACTTCTAAAACGTTAATATAATGTTTATCTAAAACAATATCATTATCTAAAGAAAAAATTCTAAACATCATAAAATCACCAATCGTGATGTACTATCTATGTATTCGTTATTTTTGTTACCAACTAAATATTCTATTGATGCAAATTGTTTTTCTGTTACAACGAGCATTTGAACCAAACCTTTAGTAGGAACGTTTTTTTTGACCCTATTTTTCAATAATTCCATAGTGGTGGGTGTTAATGTTAATTTTGTATAGACTGATTCTTGCATCATAATAAATCCCTCACTTAATAAATATTTTCTAAATTTTATGTAGTTTTTTCTATCGCGATAAGTTACTGTTGGCAAATCAAAAAATACAATACATCTCATAAATCTGCTACTCATTCAAATCCACAAACTGAATCTTTGATTTACCATGATTTTCAAGATAAGCAAACACACTAGTTATGTATATTGTGATTGCATTAGATAAAAAATGTTCTTGATTTTTTATTTTAACTTTCTTGTTTAACAAATTCACCAACTCCATTTTATAATCACTGCTCAAATCCCTATCAACATTGTCAATCACAAATCCATCTACAAAAGTTCTAAAAGGTTCAATTAGATCGTAAGTTAAATTAAAGTTATTGAACTCATTTCGATGATTTATTCCTAATTGTGTTAAATAACCTAAAGAAACAATTTCTTTGTTAATGTAAGAAGCTAAGATTGAATATCCGTAATTCAACGCGCCATTAATGTTATCATTATTAAACCTTTTAAATTTTTCAGGAAATAAGGCATTAAAATAAACTTTAGCAGCATGCCCTTCCCTATTAGAAACATCAGATTTTTTTACATCTTTAGCATATTCCATTAACATAGTATATTCGGGACAACCCATTTTCTCTAATAATTTAGCTTGAGTTAATATCTTCCTTTGAACAATTAATTGCCATAAAGTCTTTTTTACATCTTTCGACCAATTAATCTGAATATTAATTTTTTTAGAATTATTATATGATCCATACAAGGGAATTAATTCCCCTGATGGATTTCTTTTTTCATCACAAAAAACTATTTTAACCTTTTTCTTTATTAATTCATTTATCAGCATTGTTGTAATAACAACTTGCGTTGAATCTATAAGCAACAAACCAATTTCATCAATATGTATCCTATTTAAATTTTCTCCTCTAACAACCAAATAATTGTTATGATATTTTAATTTACATCTATTTTTTATTACAACTGTACGATAACTCATATTTTTCTTTTTATCTCATACAAACCTGTGATTGATTGATGTATAAAAATTATTTGGTCTAATTGGATTGCTCTTTGAATCCTACCTAATCTTTCGGGACCACCATATTTTTTTAAATTAGCATTCACTGCATTACATTTAGTTATTTTTAAAATTTCATATATTACATCTTTTTTATCTTCCTTGGTCAAATTAATAAATTTATTATTGAAGTCTAATAATTTTTTTCGGGTATTTTCAAAAACATTATAATATTGCATTTTATTTACAATATATAAATATAATTCATTTAATAAATACTCATCTAATTCTTTTATACAATACAGCATATTATAATGTTTTTCCTCAAGAAAAAGTTGTTTAGCATTATGTAACTCGTCTGTACTTACTATATAAAAATAATCCTTACCCCATTTTATATATTGATTTTTTAAAATTTTCTTACTTATAATTTTTAGGTTTTCACCATCGATACTACTTTTTAAATATTCTAGTTCAGTAGTTTGACCTGTTTCAATTAATTTTTTAATATGGATTGGAATTGTTACTAATTCTTTAATTAACTTTTTCCCCTTCTTATATTTAATTGCTAAAAAGTAAGCTGGATTCTCTCCAGTATATCCACCATATTTTTTAGGATTGAGTTCCTTTGAACTTTTTAGAGGAATTAATTTATTCGACGTCCCCTTTTTCAATGGTAATTGTTTATAAAATTTTCCACTACCCTCTTCTATTTTTTTAGTTATATTACAATTTTTATATTTAAAATAATTTGCAAACTTTCTTATTTGTTCTTGAGTGTTCCAAATGAAATTATTTTCGTGATTTTCAAAATCCTTTTTCATTGATGAAATAATTGCACCATGTTTAAATTCATTTTTTTCTTTAAATTTCAAATATTCATCATATATATATTTTGAACTCATTTTAGGAAAACGATTTAAAATATAATTACCTACAAAACACGAAATTAGCGCATCATGTGCATGATGTAAATCATTTAACTCTCTAATTTTATAAAATTTAAATTGTTTTCTAAAATCACTTAACAGATTAGGTCTTAAAACTACAATATCAGTTTTAGAATAACTTGATTTAAATAAATTAAGAACATGTTTAGTAATTTGTCTAGTCTCAACTAATTGTCTATTTATAAAAACCTCTATATCCTTTTCACTAAATTTTGATTTTTTTAGATTAGAAAATTTCTTTCGAGTAATTAAAGCATACTTTAACATTGTTTCCCAAACATAGTATTGCTTATGTCTAAATTGTTCTGGAACTCCTAATTGTTCACCTTTTTCTTGATTAGCCTCGTGAGTAACAAGTGCTAGGTTATCAAAACTATCATCTTTAATTACCCATCTTGGAATAATATGATCTATTTCATATTTATCTAAATTATTAATATCTAATTTTTGGCCGGTATACATACACTTTCCACCCTGGATAAAGTATAGATATAATGCTCTATCATCAAGATTCCGCTTTTCTTTTTCAATGTTTTTCAATTCTTGATATGCTTCGTTATATTCATTTGTTTCTTCAACAATCTTTTTATATAAATCCAACATTCTCTTTACTCTTGAACTTGTACGTCCAGCTTTACCTTTTTCACGAGCAATTTCAATAAATATATTATCTGGTTCATAACCCATTATTTTAACAATTTCGTCAATAATTTGAACAGTTTGCCAAATTCCCCTTTTTATAGCTGGAGAACCTGGTATTTCTAAAATATCATCGTATGTTATTTTTCCCATTTTAGGTTTAACCATTATTTTCTCATAAGCTTCTTTAAAACCTAGTTTATCGTCACTTAATATTTGCATCAAATTTAAAGTAGAGTTATAAAGTTGATCTAATATCGTTACAACTTCACCAAAACTATCACTAACATAAACTTTTTCATCAATGAATTCCTTTGATAAGTTCGAAAAACCACTATACCTTTTAGAAAGTATTTTTTTAAGTTGTTCTTCTGTAATATCTGGATGTTCTTTCGTAATAATTTTACTTAATATTTCTTTATCTTGGATCATAGTTATCATCAAAATAATTTTTTCATACTTTTCAATTTTTAGTTTTTCACCAAAATCAAACTCACCAAAAATTTCAGCAAAATCAATCCATGAACTAAGAGTAGAAGCAAATGCCTTATCATCTTGGTAACCAGTGATTTGAACATCTTTTGATTCGATTAAGTTATTCTTAAATAAGAAATCTTTAAAGGCCTTTTCACTAACTTTCTTCTGTTTTTGAAAAAGCCCTCTAATAATACTTTTCTTAACTTCAACATCTATTAACTTATTATTTATCCTAACTTTATTCAATTCATTTAACAAACCAAACAAACTATTGGTCAATGAATGTTTTGGCATAACTTTATATTGAGGTAAATACGTACAATTACCTATCCTCTCTTCCATAAACCTTAAGCTAGAACTATATTTGTCAACAATTTCGTCAAAGTTCCATGGATAAATTTTTTCATCTTTTGTTTTCACAATAGTCGTGAATTCACTATTTACATTTAAAGGCCCAACATAGTAAGGTACTCTAAATTCCAATATATTAACTATTCTCTTTTTGGTCTCTTTTAAAAACGAATAATGTTTTGATTGATTTTCTATTATTTTTTCCAATTCATTTTTATGTAACTGATATGGGATGGCACCATTATCTTTAGAAGTTATTTTCGGTAAAAAGTTTTCCATTTCAATGCTAGATATCATGTATTCATAATCTAAATCATTTTTCAGTTCATCTACAAATGGTTGAAATTGTTTTTTAATATTTTTATAAAAATCTTCTGCACTTGTAATTCGAGGTTCATTTATATAATAATGATAATTTTTATTTGATTTACCTTTATCTCTAAAAACATCATTATATATACCGCATTGCTTAGATAGTTTTTTAAGAATTTTCAAATCTTTTCCATGCTTCTTGTATTTTTTGATCATTGCTTCAGAAATGTTATTTCCTTCACTTAAAATGTTTTTTAAAACCGTCCATTGATATATCTCATCTATTATAGTGAAATATTCATACCATTCCCCTAAATATTCTTCAATTTCGTCTGATTTTTCACCGAAATCATTGATATATATGGAAATATCATTACCTTCCAATAAGAAGATTTTATTTAAGCTAAACTTTTTATTTAAAATTGCTTTAAATAGTTCTTTTAACATTTTTTTACTATCTTTAGTTGCTTTTAATAGAGATAGTATTTGTTCTTCCTTTTCTGTTTTAGTTTTATCTTCAGACAATATTCCAATTATTTTGTTTGTATTGGTTTTATTATTTTCAAACTCACAATCTAATTCCTCTTCAAGAAAATCAAACAATAATTGAAGTTTTTCATCTACTTTAACATTCTCAATATTAAAATTAGTACCTTCGTATAAAAAATTACCTCGATATTTAATTGTATGGTGAAGTGCCAAATAAATTAAACGTATGTCCTTTTTTTCTGTTGTTGTCATTAATTCGTTTCTCAAATGATATATGGTTGGAAATATCTCATAGTATTCCTTATCACTTTTAAATAAATCACCATTAAATAAGGTTGATTTGTTTTTTAATTTCCTATCTTCTTGATGCAAAAATGATTCATTTAATCTCAAATAAAAATCTGAGTCCACTTTAGTAATTTCAGGTTCAAAGATTTCCCTCAGTAATCTTATTCGTTCTTTACGACGTGCAAGTCTCCGTCTTACACTACGAAAACCTCGCCTTTCTGCTGCTGTTTTCGCGTCATCAAAAAGCCTTACACCAAACATGTTTTTTCCACGAAACTTTAATAAATTATTGTTATTATCAGCAACTGCCCATCCTACAGAATTAGTCCCCAGATCTAATCCAATAGAATATTTTTCATTTTTTTCCATAAACTATTGACTCCTCTCATTTTTATGATATAATTAAATTGTTAAGCGTTAATACCGTTTAAAATAACACAACGAGTTAAAATAAAGTTTTAACTTAACTGTCGTAAGACGCCATTAGGGGCACAAAAGAGTATCTGAAGAGATACTCTTTTTTTGTCATACATTAAACTGTGATTAATCACTTCAGTAACTATTGTTACATTTTATATATTAGCATTGTTAAGAAAATTTGTCAATGCAAGATGCACTTGGAAAGCCATTCAAAAAAGAATGAGATTAATAAATCTCATTCCTTAACATTCTTCATCACACATTGATAGTGCATCAAT
>DUUN01000366.1 GCA_012841535.1 Gallicola sp.
AAAAATCTATTAATAAAGAGGAATTGGTTGCTATTCAAAATGATGTAATGAACAGTAAATTTTTACCAAGTTATTAATATTAGGAGGATAAAATGAATTTAGAACGATTAAAAATACTGGAAGAGAATAATGTTATTTCAACTAAAGTTTATAATGCAATGGAAAATATAATATTTAAATTATTATTACCTAAAAGATTAAATTTATCAGATACTGATATGTTTTTCACCCACTTAGCAATGGCTATGGAAAGAAATCTAAAGGGAAATGGAATTGAGGAAGAACTAGATAATTTCTTAAAGGACGAAATTATTAAAAATAATAATTTTGAGTCTGCTAAAAAACTCTATGGATTAATGGAGGATTATTTCCCATGTAAATTAGATGATTCTGAAGAAGAATATATTTATATGCATCTAATTACCCTTATAGAAAATTCCAACATTCTAGTTCCCGGTCTAACCTTGGCTCATGAACATACAACTATAGACCTATCTGGAATAAAAAATGATGAAGACTGTAATTTAAATTCAAAGGAAGAAACAATTAAAGAATTTAAAAAACTATATAATGCCGGTATAAGAAATATATTAGATATGACCAACATTGGAATAGGTAGAAATATAGAATATGTTGAAGATGTTAGAAAGAATACTGGTTTAAATATTGTCTATGGAACTGGTTTCTATAAAGAACCTTTTTTGCCTAATTATGTGACTACAAAAAGTGTAGATGAACTATCTGAAATAATTATTGATGAACTAGTTAATGGAATTGAAAAAACAAATATAAGGGCAGGATTTATTGGTGAAATAGGTTCTAGTAAGGATACCATGACCGATTTAGAATTAAAGGTATTTGAAGCCTCTATTAAAGCGGCTAAAGAAACCGAAGCAGTAATTAGCACCCATACAACTTTAGGTACCTATGCTTTGGAACAATTAGAGCTATTTAAAAAGCATAATATGGACTTAGATAAAATAATAATTGGCCATATGGATATTTCTGGAAATCTAGATATTATTATGAAATTAATATCAGAAGGAGTTAACATAGGTTTTGATACTATTGGAAAAAACAATTATTTTCCTGATAGCAAAAGGGTTATGTTCTTAAAGGAAATAGAAAAAGCAGGTTTTATAAATAAGGTTGTACTTTCAATGGATATTACAAGAAAATCCAATATGGAATATAGAGGTGGTATAGGATACAACTATATTATAGATAAATTTATTCCAATGATGAAAGATGAAGGAATTTCTGATGAAAGTATCGATAAATTACTAAATAGTAATATACAAAGAATTTTTAAATGGAGGATTTAATAATATGAAAGCATATCCTTTAGAAAGTTTAAGCATTGATGATGCTATCCAATTACAGTTCAAATTAGTTGACACTATTACTAGGTTTTTTAATGGAGATGAAATGTTGGATTTAGGTGATTTAGGAGTAACTCCTGGACTAAACCAACCTATTAAAACCAGAACTATTGAAAAAATAATTTCTAGTTTTTTTAATACTGAAGATTCTGTACTAGTAAGAGGTTCCGGTACCAATGCTATTAAAGAAGCCCTGTATGTTTCAAAAAAAAATAATGGAAAAGTTTTACTTCATGATGCTCCTATTTATACAACTACTAAAATTTCCCTAGATATGTTGTCTATGGATTATATAAAAACCGATTTTAATAATGAAAATGAATTAATTAATATATTAAAAACTGAAAATATTAGTACAGTTATTGTACAACAAACTAGACAATCCTTTAATGATAATTACGATTATGAGCAAATTATAAAAACAATTAAGGAAAATAGCAAGGCTAATATAGTATGTGATGATAATTATGCAGTTTTAAAAACAAAGCATATTGGTAGTCAAATAGGTGCAGATTTATCATGTTTTTCCTCCTTTAAATTATTAGGACCGGAAGGTATAGGAATAGTAACCGGAAATGGAAAATTAATTGAAAAAATAAGAAAACTTCACTATTCTGGAGGCTCACAAGTACAAGGTCATGAAGCAATGTCGGTATTAAGAGGATTAGTATATGCTCCAGTTAGTTTAGCTATACAAGCAACTCAAATTTTAGAAATTAAGGAAAAAATATTAGAACTTAAAGACCCTAGAATTAAAGATGTTATTATTGCCAATGCACAATCCAAGGTAATTATAGTTGAATTTAAGGATAATATTGCAAAAAAAGTACTTGAAAACTCTGTAAAACTAGGTGCAGCACCTTACCCTGTAGGCTCGGAATCAAAGTATGAAATAGTACCTATGTTCTATAGAATTTCAAAAAGCAGTCTTGGAAATAATGAAGAACTTTTAGATAGAACAATAAGAATAAATCCAATGAGAGCAGGTGCCGATACGGTTATTCGAATTTTACTTAAATCTATGGAGGAAATATGTTTGTAGAAAATCTTTTAAAAAGAAATCCTGATCTAATTAATCAGGTATATAAATTTCATAGAGAAAATAAAATTGATCCTGATACTTTTGTAATAGATTTAGATACTTTTTTAATAAATGCTAAAAAACTTAAAGAAAATGCAGATAAAAAAAATATTCGACTTTTTTTTATGCTTAAACAATTAGGTAGAAATCCCTACTTAGCAAGAAAATTAGTCGATATAGGATATGATGGTGCTGTAGTCGTTGATTTTAGAGAAGCACAAATTATGATGAAAAACAATATTCCTATTTGTAATGCAGGACATTTGGTACAAATTCCAAATGGATTTTTGAAAAAATTAATGAGCTATGGAGCTGAATTTATAACAGTTTACTCTTTAGAAAAATTAGAACTAATCAATACTATTGCTAGAGAATTAGGAATTGTTCAAAAGATTATGGTTCGTGTAGTATCTGATGACGATCTACTGTATGATGGCCAAGAAGCAGGATTTTTTCCAAATGAACTAGAAAAATTATTACAGGCTAGTAAACAATTAAAAAACATTGAAATTAAAGGAGTTACTAATTTCCCAACATTTTTATATGACGAATCTTCTAATACCATTAAAGAAACCAATAATTTGTCCACATTAAAAAAAGCTGTCAAGTTTTTTAGGGATAATAATATTGAAATAGAAGAAATAAATATGCCTTCAGCAACTTCCATAGCTAATTTAGATTTAATAAAAGAACATGGTGGAACTTCAGGAGAACCCGGACATGGATTAACAGCTTCAACTCCCTTAAGTAAATATACAGACACTGTAGAATTACCATGTGTTTGCTATTTAACTGAAGTTTCCCACAATTTCAAAAATAAGAGTAAGGTCTATGGTGGAGGAATATACAGAAGAGGTCATATGGAAAAAGCCATAGTAAAAGAATATGATAGCTCTCAGGAACTAGTAAAAATAAAGCCTACTAATTTAGAAAGTATCGATTATTATTTCGAGCTAGATAAGCAATATGATATTGGTACAACAGTTATTCTATCTTTTAGATTTCAAATATTTGTTACGAGAAGTAATGTTGTTATAATTGAGGGAATCCGTAATAATAAGGCAAAAATCGTAGGTATATATAATTCATTAGGTGATAAATATGAAAATTAATAATTTTATAGTCTTAGTATTAGATAGCTTTGGTATAGGAGAAATGGCCGATGTTTCTAAGGTAAGACCCCAAGACAAGGGCAGTAATACCGTTTTGCATCTTATGGAAAACAAAGAAGCTAAATATTGGAATAATCTTGAAAAACTAGGATTATTTAATGCATTAGGAAATGATAAATATAAAAACAAATACAGTAAAACTGCTACTTATGGTAAAAGCGAATTAAAGCATTTTGGAGCAGATACTTTTTTCGGCCATCAAGAAATTATAGGAACTAGACCTAAAGAACCTATAAAAATGAAGTTTTCAGAAGTAATTGATGAAGTAGAAAATGATTTAGAAAGAAACAACTTTAAAGTTAATAGATATAAAAAAAACAACTTAGAACTATTAGTTGTAAACAAATCAATTTTTATTGGTGATAATATGGAAACTGATTTAGGACAAGCTATAAATGTTGTTGGTGCATTGGATATATCTGGATTTGATAATATAAAAAAAGTAGGAAATATAGTTAGAAAACATGTTAAGGTTCCTAGAGTAATTGCGTTTGGTGGATCTGATGTTGTTTATAGCGACTTAGAAGCCAATGTAATTACAAAAGATGATTATATTGGAGTAGATGCTCCTAATTCTGGAGTATATAAAAAGAATTACCATTGCGTTCACATAGGCTATGGAGTAGAGCCAACAGTACAATTACCCTATATTTTAAATAAAATAGACATTAAAACATATCTTTATGGTAAAGTTGCTGATATTTGCTATAATCCCAATGACCTCTTCTATCCTAATGTTGATACCGATTTAGTCTTTATGGATTTAATCCATAATTTAAAATCCAATAAAAAGGGATTCCATTTTGTAAATATACAGGAAACCGACTTATCGGGACATGACCAAAATCCTGAAAAATATATTAATATTGTAAATAAATCAGATGTATATATTGGTGGCCTAATAAAATTATTAGGAAAAGATGATTTATTAATAGTTATGGCTGACCATGGCAATGATCCAACAAATGGTAGTAGCAAACATAGTAGGGAAAATGTTCCAATACTAATATATAATAGTAAAATTTCTAATATTCAAAAACCAAACTATATTGGACTTCGAAAAACAATGGCCGATGTAGGTGCTACCGGTGCTGAATTCTATGGTACTAAATTAGAAAATGGTACTAGTTTTTTAAAGGAATTAAAGCTTTAATTTTTTACAATTAATATAGTAGTATTAAAAAATATTTTGAAATTTAATAAAAAAATCATCTAAAGGTTACTAACAATAACTCTTAGATGATTTTTATTACTAATTAATCTTCTATTTGAATTTTTCTATATCAAAAGGTGTTAGAAGCCATTCTTTATTTGGCCAATTTTCAACTTCTGCTATATTTTGTAAGGCTTTTATACAAAACTCCACTATTACTTTTGATGGGTCATCATATTTTAATATATCTTCTAATGATAAGAAATACTCAGCTTTTTCAGGACTGTAATAAGCTTCTTTTGGTTCTATTGGTAAGTTGCTTATATCCTTTTCTAAGAATGGATAGGCAAGAATAAATAGACTAGGATCATCTACATTTTCATCTCCTGGCCAAAAACCAAATTCAACAAATTGCTCATTAAAGGCTACTTTTTCTATTATTCCTTCTCCTGTAAATGGTCTTTCTTCTCCTGCAAATAATACTGTTGTCATATCAAATGTTCCCCAGAACATTGAAGGTAATATTTTTTTACCCTTATAAGCAGAAGCAAAGTCTAAAAGTGCATTTCTGACTAATACGCATATTTCAAAATAATTTAATGCACTACGTTTATCAAAATCTACTTTATTTGTTTGCTCATTAAAAGGTGTTGTGAAGAATACTTCTTGTGGTACAGGATAAATTTTAACAGGATGTCCTATACTTTCTAAAATTTGTAAATAATCTTTATAATAATCTGCAACTGAAGCATTGTCTCTTAATAGGAACTTAGCTGTTTTTCCACTTGTACAAATTGCTTTTACACTAGCTTCATGTAAGTTTAATTGAACTTCAAAACTATAGCCATGATCATTAATAAGACCTGTAGTAAAACCTTCTGCAGTTATGTTAAGTAACGATTGATTCCATTCCGGTTGTGGAGACATTTTGTTTAGTTTAGTTTTGCCCATCATTTGAAGAATCATGTGCATAGTAATGTTAGTGTCTCTCCACTCACTATATTTTTGTAACTTCATAAAATCACCTCATTGATTTATTATATTATTTTATGGTATATATAGTAATAATATATATAATTTTTATTTATATGTATT
>DUUN01000863.1 GCA_012841535.1 Gallicola sp.
CTATCTTGATGAGAACGGAGAAGAAGATTATACGGTATGGGGCTATATTATAGCAGATTGTCAAGCATGGAAAGACGAAGACTATAAAAGGCTTGTTTGTGAATGGGCTTGTATACCAGAAGAAGAAGCAAGACTTGAAATAATTGATGGAAGTAAAAGCTATACAAGTTATACTTATAGAACAGCATAAAAATAGATTTTATATTAGTTATCGGAAAACCTAAACCGATAGAAAGAGGTTATTATGAAAAAGTTTAAAGTGGGAACAAGTTATAGAGTATGGGGAACAGTAGAAGTGGAAGCTGAAACATTAGAACAGGCGATTGAATATGCTAAGAACCACAAGGAATACATTGAATTACCTATAAATCCAGAGTATATAGAGGGCAGTTTTGAGATTGACGATGATTTAGAATTTGCGAAAAGTTTTCAGAATTAATAGCAGATTTTATAAGCCTTTAAAGGCTAGAAAGTGAGGATATTAATGTATACAGTTAAAACAGAATCGTGGGAAGGTATTTACTTTTTAATTAATCATTGGAATAAATATAAAACATTTTTCAAAAGTAATCTTCCAGCTTTAAAGGATCAGTATTTTAAAACCGAAGCAGACGCAAAAAGAAGTATAACAAAACTTTTAAATGGTGTAATGGGTGACGATTACAGAGATGATAAATTTACGATTATAAAAGTAAGCGAAACTGAAATGATTAACGGAAGATTAACAGTATAAACACATAAAAGAATGTTTTGATTGCCTTATGTGGCAGAAAGGAGAGTATAACATGATAAATATAAGAGAACTAACTAAAGACATATGTAAAGAAAATAAAATAACTGATATAAATGCTATTATAGTAGAAGATGTGGTAATTATGCTAAGTAAATTAGTAAGTGAAGATTATTTAAAACCTATTTTATATAAAACTATTAACGAAATTATTGAAGATGTAAATTTAACATCGGGAATTGAAGATAATGGAACATATACTAATGATGATTTAAAAATGTCTATTGGAAGAATTATAACTTATAAAATAGGTATAGAACTTTAAATCAAAAATAGATTTTATTTGAAAGGAGAATGATTACAATGAATAATATGTTAATGGAAATTATGAATAGCATTAAGAAAAACAATCTTGAAGTTGATGTGTGGAAGTTATTAAACAATTGTATAGAATTAAAACTAAATGAATTAAGCAAAAATAATGCAGAACAATCTTCAGCACTTAGAGCAATAATGAAAATTAACAATGGTAAAAACGAAGCTATTGACGCATTATGTGAATAAAAAGCAGATTTTATGAAAGGAGTTATAAAAATGTTAGTAAAAATTAAATCATATAAACCATATAGTAATTGTTATACATGGTACGGAAATTTAATAGGTAAAACAGTAAATGTAAAACCTAAAAAAGAACATCAACATGACTATATTATAGACGATCCTAATATAGAAACATTAGGAATAATTTATGATTGTGCTATTCATGAGGATGATATCGAAATCATTGAGCGATAAAACATATTTTATAAGCCTAAACAGGCTAGAAAGTGAGGATAATATGATAAATATTGATACATGGATTAGTGGATATAAAGTAAGGGCTTTTAATTGGATAGATGGCAAGAGAATATATATAAATGTGCAATACTACAAGCCGGGGCAATCAATAGAGAGTAGTCCAGTATGGGATAAGACAGTATATATCGCAGACAACGACAAAGGGCAAAGACTTGTAAATGATTTTACACATTCGTTGGTTGAACATATTGCAAAAATGCAAATTAAGAAAGGAATAGAAGTGACAATAACAGTTTAGAATGTAAAACAATAAACAGTAAATCAAAGACAGGTTTTATCACAAATTAAGGAGGTAGTAATGAATAAAAATTTTAATATATCGTGGAATTGCAAAAATGGAAACTATTATATATCACACAGTGATGATCTTGACAAGTGGGGTTTAGAAAG
>DUUN01000624.1 GCA_012841535.1 Gallicola sp.
ACATATCTTTTTCATTTCATCTGAAACCACTTTAACCCCTAGGTTCAAGTATTTTTTGAATGGATTTGATACAAATCCTATTTTTTTATAAAATGAAAAACATGGGTGATTTTCAGTTATTAAAACCTCAATAATATCCACCTTAAATTCTTTTTTAAGCAATTTAATTATTTCACGTAAATTGACATGGTTATATTCATAAAGAAATACTTCTCCAATTGTAATAACTCTTAAAGAATTTCTTATACCTATTTTATAAATTACTGTTCCTAAACCTTCAATAGTAAAAAAAGCAATATTAGTATCAGAGTTCAACCTCCATTCAAAGAAATTCTTACTATAATAAGTATGTATATTTTTAGATTTTCTGAAATTTGACTCTCTAACCTCTAATAACTTATGATCAAAGTTGTCCAAAGGAGGGATAGATTGATGATCATACTGTATGTTACCTGTAAGTTTCCTTATATCTAACTTCGTTTTCAATAAAACATTCCAAATATTTGTAAAGTAAGTTTGTTTTGACAAAGCATTTATATACTCCCAGCCTAATTTTTGATAAGCTAATTTAGATGCTTCCACACTTACATTATAAATTAAATCGTTATTATTTTCATCAAAAAAGACCTTAAGAAATTCACGATTCATTTTCGTAAATATACCTAAACGCCTGTAATCTTTACGAACACTTGAGTTGCCACATTGTACAGCATTTATTTTAACATGTCTATAATAAATATTCGATTGGAAAGAAGGTCTTGAAGCAATAATTTTATCATCAGCACATGCACATACTCCATATAATGGATTACTTGAAAGCATCCATTTTGTTTTACCTTCATATGTGCCAGCGGTTTCAGGCCATACACTATCGTATAATTCAACTAAATCATTAAGATCATCTGGTTTAATGTCTCTAATTGTAATTTCTTTTTGCATATACTCATTCTATATTGTTAATTTTCTCAATGAACTCTGACACAATTTTTAAAGAATTATTTTCGACATTCAGTTTTATTGCTTCTTGTGAAAACTTTAGTCTCAAGTTCTCATCTTTCATTAATTCTAATAACTTTGAAACATATAATAATTCATTATTATTTTCAACTAGAAACCCATTTTCTCCGTTTTTAATTATATCACTTGGTCCAGCTACACAATCATAACTTATACAAGCTAAACTAGAGCACATTGCTTCTAGTAATGCATTAGGGTATCCTTCAGATTGTGAAGTAAAAGCAAAAATAGAAGCTTGACTAAGAAGTTCGTCAATGTCAGTTCTAAAACCCAGTAGTTTAATTCTATTTTTATGCAAACACATGTTTATCATATTTTCAATGTTCCCTTTCTCAGGACCATCCCCAATGATCCATAGTTCCCAATCATTTACATCATTTGCGACTTTATCAAAAATACTTATCAATTTATCAACCCCTTTACTTTTAATAAGTCTTGAAACTGTGATAATTATATTTTTTCTTTTTAAAGATAAAGAGGTCTCTATGTCCATAACAGGATTTGGAACTACAATAATATTTTTGTGTTTGTATTTCTCTTTAAATATTTTTTTTGCAAGTTTAGTTTGCACAACCAGACCACTACTTAAAGGAAAAAACAACCTGTTTAATATATCATTAATAAAACCATATTTTAAATATGGATTAGCTCTATGGAAGGCATATACTTTGGTACTTGTAGCGATTAAGGAAATTATTACATAACAACTGTGTTGACCAGAGAAGCTGAATACGTAATCTATTCTATTAGTTTTACAATAATTTCTAAGACGAATTAAAGAGAATGAAAATTTAAATTTTGAATACTTCCCTTTCACCCCAGTTTCAACTGTGATATTTTTTGGCGTAGTATACTTTTCAATTTTTTTACTTGCCAAAAGAAATATTGTAACATTATATCCCATTTTTGATAATGGTTCTGCAAAGTTTAAAACTGCACGACCCATACCGCCACCTGCTATTGCAGGGATGGTAAAAACAATTTTTTTATTATTCATTATAAAAATATAAAAAGCAAAGTTGATTCCACATACTCTGGAATTGCCAACTTATTTGAGACAAAAAATTAAGCGACATTTTTAATTAATTGTTTTTTAATATTATACAGTTTCCAAAATTCATCAATCGTCAAATTACCCAATGTTGAGAATCTTCTTTTATGATTATACCAGAATTCAATATATTCAAATACATCCAAACGCATCTGCTCTCTTGCTTTAAGCTTGGATCCATAAATCAACTC
>DUUN01000617.1 GCA_012841535.1 Gallicola sp.
AAAGTTTGTAATTGCGTATAACCATGTCATGCAGGAAAAGGATAGAATCTTAGAAGATATTAATGATGTGATTCAGCTACTATCCGATACTTCAGAACTCGATACTAAGGTAGTAGAACTTCAAAACAAGATGGAAGTTATAAGCGGTTTAGTAGATAAGATGATAAAAGAAAATACTAGAACTGCTCAGGATCAAGTTGAGTTCAATAGAAGGTATGAAGAGTTATCCACTCAGTATGAATCAGAAAAAAATGCCTTAAATAAAACTCTAGAAAAAAGATCCTACAAACAAGCACAACAAATTAAGATGAAGGCATACCTAGAGGAAATAAAAAAAGCAGATAACTACCTGCCTGAATGGTCAAATGATGTATGGATGCTGATGGTTGAAAAAGCAATTGTAAATAGAGACAAAACGGTAACCTACAAGTTAACTAGTGGAACTGAGATAACGACATAATTAGAACAGCTACTCAATGGAGTGGCTTCTTTTTTTATGCTTTATTGTTTATATTTAACAAGTATGATATAATTTATTTAAGAATTATTACATTTTTTAATTTTGAGAGGTTAGATACAAATGGATTTAAAACCATTATGCCAAAGAATAGCTGATAGATTAGTAAATGTAAAAAATACATTTTGGTTTATCTTTTGAAAACTTAATATTGGTCTTTTTTTATAAATAGGGGGTTTCACTTATGGACATTTATTTTGACGAGTCGAGAAATACAGGTGAATTGGGATATAGTGAAAATAACAATGCACTTAATTATGACAATCAAAGATATTTTATTTTAGCTGGTTTTATCAAAAGCGATGATCTAACGTCAAAATATATAGAATTCAAAAATAAATGGATTAAACATATAAATAAGAATAATCCTGAAAGTACTATAATTAAGGGTAACGATCTAGTAATAAGAGATAACAATCAAGCAATGACTGAATTTATCGATTCAGTAATTAATTATGGGAATTTTTATATTACCATATATGATAAAAAGTTTTTCATTGTTACACAGATGATTAATTGGTTAACAACAATGACATCAGATTATGCATATGAATACTTTATGCTCTTTACTGAATTTCTTATAAAAATTGATGACGAGTATATTTCAAAGTATCTTTATATTACAAAGAATTCATCAAAGAAAAATATTGAAAATTTTATTGATTACGTTATATCTTATCCATACACTGAGTGTGCAAAGACAAAACAAGAAATTCAATATAAAGAATTATGGATTAATATCATTAAAGAACTCAAAGAAAAAGACGAAGATTATTTGGATACTCTTTGCAAAACAAATGCTGAATATATATATATTAAGGGAGGTAATAGGAATAATATCGTAAACTTAACCGCTTTAGGTGAAACTATACTTTTATTAAAGAAAAATAGTAATTTATCGAATTCTCAGTTAAATATCTATCATGATAACATAGAAATAGTTCAGGATTATATTTCACATTATTGGGAAGGCGAAATTAACTTTATTAATGACAACGAATCAATTCAGATTCAAATAGTAGATAATATATCAAGCATTTTGGGGAACTTAATTAACAAGGTGTTTCCAGTCAATTCAGATAAAGATTTAGAAAAATTACTTGGTAGTGAATATAATTGGGTAAGAAAAAACCTGCAAATAATTTATAGTAAAATTGATAATAGGAATATCAAAATGGTTATTGCTTTAAGAGAAATGGCTGTTTTCAAATCTTTTCTTAAAAACATAAATTATGGAGATTTATTAGAATTTAAACAAGAAATATTTAGAAGACTAGATATTAGATATTCTGAGGAACTTAGAAATCATCTCAGCCATACAGATGCAAGCAAAATACTAAAATTTTAATCAATAATAGTCCTTTGTGATTACTGAGGATTGCCAGATGAATTTGCAGAAGAGGATAGCGAATAATAAAACTTGTCTATGAAAAAGTGTGTATTTTTGCTGATATATAATATGAGCAGATGCATATTTTCCGAGGTAGACTATGTTATCGTGTGCTCGGCATTCAAGTACCTATGGGCCGTAATAGATAGCTGTACGCAAGTCTAAGGCAATTAGACGGGTTCATTCCTCTTTCCTAAACCTTAAAAAGAGGCATTGCTTTATGATTATCTTAAAATTGTGCCAGTATGTTCAAAATATAATTTACGTGCTTTTTATCATTGTAACGAAAAAAGTTAATCATTTTATAAATTAAATTAAATGAAAGGATTCAGTAGATTAATTACTGATATGGAGTGAATAATATGAAACAAGGAACAGAATACGAGATTTTTGTAGAACAAGTCTATCAGTTACTTAAAGAAGATAAAAAGTATACTATTGATACCAAACGAAACCTTATTATAAAAGGAAAAAGTGGGGCTGATCATGAAATTGATGTTTATTGGGAATTTTCCTATCATGGAAAAGTGTATAAGACAGCTATTGAATGTAAAGACTATAAAACCGCCATTTCTAAGGGGAAAATTCAGGAGTTTTATGGAAAATTAATAGATTTACCAGAAAAATATGAAGGTGTATTTGCTACAAAAATAGGATATCAAAAAGGAGCTAAGAAATATGCAAATCAATATAATATTGATGCCTTAGTTATTAATGAACTTACTGAAGATAATTTTCCAGAAGGGTATATTAGACAAATTAATTTTCAACTGAATATTGTTGGAAATTACTTGACTGATATAAACTTTGAGTTTGATAAAGAGTGGATTAAAAATAATTGTGATCTACCTTTCAAAGCTCATATAATGGCTTCAGGAGATAACATATTAATAGAAGATGAAACAAATAAAATTTATAACAGTTTTAATCAGTATGTTAATACAGAAGGGATAATTAAAAATAGAGAAAAGATTGATAATGACAAGTCAAGAGTATCTATTGACATAGATAATGGTTTTATGATAGATACTACCCAAAATCTAAAATTGAAAATATTAAAGATAAATTATGTTGAAAATCATTACTCTGAAGAAGAAGAGTTTACAATTGATGGGTTAAAATTTGCTTTTGCACTCATAAAAAGAGTGTCTACAGGTGAGTTTATTTTTGTTAAAAAAATATAATTATGTACTTGCATGTTTGCTTTTATTAATAAATTGCATGAAATAACAGGGAGGTGTTGTTATTGTATTTATCTATATCTTTTGATACTAATCTGGATTTTATCCAAAATGAATATAGAATATTTCATAAAGGTTTCATATATGAAATTGTTAGAGGAAAGGATAACTTTGGTCATATTTTATATGTAGAATCATCAAGAGATGAAG
>DUUN01000429.1 GCA_012841535.1 Gallicola sp.
AAGGATTATGTTATGTTTTCATAAGTTTAAGTTTAAAGGTTTTGAAAATGAAATAGCGGCTCAAGCTTCTTAGCTTGAACCGCAAATATTATTATTTTCTTCATCAACACTATTTGACAAAGAGCCGCAAAAATCCAACCTAATTAAAGGTTGGATTTTATTTTTTATTAATAACCTGGTTTTCCAAGTAATTTAAACATTTGAGTTTTATATTCTTCTACACCTGGTTGGTTAAATGGATTAACCCCTAATAAATAACCTGAAACAGCTACTGTAATTTCAAAGAAATACAATAATTCACCTAGGTTTTTCTCATCTAATTTTTCTATTTCAATTTTTATATTAGGTACTCCACCTTTTACGTGAGCAACTACTGTTCCTTCCATAGCTTTTTTATTTACATAGTCTACACTTTTTCCTGCTATATAGTTTAAACCATCTAAATTTGCCTCTTCTTCATTAATGTTCAAATTCTTTTCAGGATTTTCTATAGAAATTACTGTTTCAAAAATATTTCTAACTCCATCTTGTATCATTTGACCCATTGAATGTAAATCTGTAGTGAAAATAGTTGATGCTGGGAAAACTCCCTTTCCATCTTTACCTTCAGACTCTCCAAAAAGTTGTTTCCACCATTCTGCTAAGTATCTCATTTTTTCTTCATATGATACTAAAATTTCAATGGCTTTATTTTCATCATATAGTACTTCTCTTGCAAGAGCATATTGTAAGGCAATATTTTCTTCAAAATTCTTTGTAGTATATTTTTCTCTACCTAGTCTTGCACCTTCCATTAAAGCGTCAATATTAACTCCTGCTGCAGCTAATGGTAAAAGTCCTACTGCAGTAAGCACTGAAAATCTTCCACCAACATCATCAGGAACAACAAAGGTTTCATAGCCTACTTCATTTGCTAAACCCTTCAAAGCACCTTTTTCCTTATCTGTTGTTACATAAATTCTTTCAACAGATTCCTCTTTACCATATTTTTTCTCTATAGCCTCTTTTAAAAATCTAAAAGCTACTGCCGGCTCAGTAGTAGTTCCAGATTTTGAAATTACATTAACACTATAATCCCTGTCCTTTAAATAATCTAGCAACTCTACCATATAAGTTGAGCTTAAATGATGACCTGCATAAATTAATTCAACTCCATCTAATTTACCAAAATAAGGTTTTATAGCATTTTCTACTGCTTTAGTTCCTAAGTAACTTCCACCAATTCCTATTACTACTAAAACCTCTGAATCCTTCTTAATTTTTTCTGCAGATTTTTTTATTCTGTCATATTCTTCCCTATCATAATTTTCTGGCAAATCTATCCAACCTAAAAAATCATTTCCTTCTCCGGTTTTGCTAAGTAACTTGTCTAATGCTCCGAAAGATTTTTCTTTAATACTCTCAATTTTCTTTTCAATTCCAGAATTAGCTAAGTCTAATTTTACAGTCATCTTCATCATCCATCCTTTCTATTAGCATAATTGCTATATCATCCTCTTGTGCTCCCCATCTATAAGCAGAAACGGAGTTCACAATATTATCTAACATACTTCCTCTATTTTTTTTCATAACCTGTATTAATCTATCTATTCCATACAGTTCATTAAAATAGTCCTTTGTTTCAGTTATTCCATCGGTATAAAATAATATCTTATCACCTTTGTTTAATCTTATTTTACTTTCTACATATTTTCCTTCAGCAAAAATAAAGGAAATTGGTAAGCCTGTCCCTTCAATTAATTCTATGGACTTATCCTTCTTCATTTTTATAGGAATAGCATTATGGCCAGCATTTACATAAATAAATTCATTTTTACTTATAGTATAAACACCATAAAAAATTGTAAAGTATTTGTTGTCTTCTAAATTTAATTCAGCAAATTTTTTAGTTAATTCCCCTAAAAGTAAATTAGGTTTAACTATGTTTTGATTTTTAACTAATGACCTTACCGTCTGCCTTATGAACATAGTTATTAAGGAAGCCGATACTCCATGTCCTACAACATCTGCAATATAAAGGCAAATAGTATCATCATCTAAAGAAATTATATCAAACATATCTCCAGACAGAAATTGAGAAGGAATGTACCTATAGTCTACGCATATGCCATTATGCTCTCCTTTTTCAGGAAGGAGAGCCATTTGAACATTTTTTGCATCATTTAATTCTTTTCTAGTTTTTTTTGCAACTTCCTCATATCGTCTAATGGAAATTACTTCAATCGTAATATTCCTAAAGCTTTCAACAATAGCAAAAAGTTCTCCATTGCCATTATACATAGGAGAGCTTCTAACTAAATACATGTCTCCATCAAATTCCATATTTTTACTTACACAATCTTTACTTTGAAACTCTGAAGCCTTGGTGCCTAAGGGGATTCCTTTTTCAATATTATCTATATTGTAACAATCTTCCCCCATATTGTTTCCATTTGACTCAATCATTACTTCATTTTCATATAATATTATTCCATTAGGGTCTATAATTCTTATCCAATCAGGTAAATAGTCACCTATTCTTTTATTATTTGCTTTCAAAACCGAAGTAATGTTTTTTACATTATTTTTTTTCCTAAACATTATTTTTCCTCTTGTCTAGGTGGTCGAGGTCCATAAAACTGATAATAATCCACCTTTATTCTTCCATTATATAGTTTTCTTTTCCTGTCTGCCTTTTTTCCATATAATTTTTCAAATTTTTCATTATTGGTAATTAAATAAACAGACCAAGTAGGGAAATCCTTGAATTTTTTTCCTAAGTCCTTGTATAGCCTTTCTATTTCTTTTTGTTCTCCCATCCTTTCTCCATATGGTGGATTTGTAATTACTACACCATAATTATCAATTAAATCTACATCCCGCATATCCTTCATGAAAAATTGTATATCTTCATTTACACCAATATTTTCAGCATTATCCCTTGCCCTTAAAATTGATCTTTTATCTGTATCTGAACCAAGTAAATGTAGTTTAACATTATGGTCTATTTTCCCAAGGGCTATTTTCCTATATTTCTTGTAAATATCCTTCCCTATAATAGGCCACTCTTGAGAAATAAACTCCCTATCTATTCCCGGAGCAATATTTTTACCAATCATTGCAGCCTCTATTAATATAGTTCCAGAACCACAAAAAGGGTCATATAGAGTTCTACTTGGATTCCAGTAGGATAGTTTTATCATTGCTGCAGCTAAAGTTTCCTTTAGGGGAGCATCTCCTGCCCTATCCCTATAACCTCTTTTGTGAAGACCATCTCCTGAAGTGTCTATAGTTAAAGTTGCAATATCCTTTAATAAACTAACTTCTACTTTATATTTAGGTCCATTTTCTTCAAACCAGTTTATATTATATATGGATTTCAACCTTTCTACTATGGCTTTTTTTACTATTGCCTGACTGTCGGAAATACTAAATAGCTTTGACTTTAGACTTTTACCATCAACAGGAAATTCTCCATCTTCCGGAATGATATTTTCCCATGGAAGGGCCTTTGTCTTTTCAAATAATTCATCAAAGGTTAAGGCTTTAAACTCTCCAAATTTTATTAAAACTCTCTCAGCACATCGTAGATTTATATTTAAATTAGCAATATCCTCTTCATTACCTTCTATTTCTACTTTTCCATCTGTTACTTTAATATTTTCATATCCTAAATCTTGTAATTCTCTCTTTACTACAGCCTCTAGTCCAAAAGTTGTAGTAGCTATGATTTTAAAATTCATGCTTCACATCCTTATCTTATAACAATTATAACAAAATATTAGAAAATTATAACTTTAAATGTTATTTTATATAAAATTTAGGTATATATATTACTGTAAGTTAAAAAATTTTTAAGGGGGATTTAATTAATGAGTATAGGCGAATTATATCAATCAGCAGATTGGAAAGGCGAAAAACACGTTCCAGCTATAGATGCACCAGCATCTGTAAAGGCAGGAGAAGAATTTGAGGTATTAGTTCAAGTAGGAAAAGAAATAGAACATCCAAATGCTTTTGAACATCATATTGTTTGGATTAAATTATATTATTTACCAGAAGGAGCAAAACTACCAATAGAAATTGGTGACTATAACTTCTCAGCTCATGGAGAAGGAGAAGCATTAACTTCACCTAAAGTTTCTACAAAATTAAAATTAACAAAAGGTGGAAAATTAATTTCTACAAGCTATTGCAATATTCACGGTTTATGGACTAGTGAAGTAGATATTAAGGTTGAAGCTTAAATAATCAGTAAGAGCATCTATAAAGTTTTTTAACATAATAGATGCTCTTTTTACATAAACTTATATTTTACTTTTTTCAGTAACAACTTTTACTTCTTTAAAAATATTTCTAGAATAGATGGCTATTAATATCGATATAAAAGAAATTATCATAATTATTAAAATAGCCCATTTTCCTATTATAAATTTTCCTAACATACCATATACTATTTGTCCTAGTGGCATTGCCAACATTGAAATCATAAGTATAAAAGACATAATACGTCCCATTATATCCTTGTCTGTAATTAATTGTACAAAAGAAATTAATTGAACAGAAACCATAGTAAATATCCCTTCTAAAAAAGTTATTAATATTGTCATAAGCCAAAAAGAAGTTAGATTGCTATAAATTCCTGAATAGGGTATTACCAATAATAAAAATACAAAGCTATTTATTAGTAACATCTTTATAATATTACTTCCATTTATTTTTGATAACAAGGTAGATACTATTATACTTCCACCTAGTCCTCCAATGGCAAATAGAGTATTCATTACTCCATATAATTCATCTCCTATTAGCCAGTTTACTCTTACAGTATAGGGTAAAACTACAGTTATAAATGATGATATAACCATATTTAGTAAAAATGTTACAAGGCAAATTTTTACTATAAGTAAATTATCCTTTAAATATAGGACAGTTTCCTTTGTGTCTTCAACAACTATATCTACAGGGGAGCCAGTATTTTTTTTACTTTCTTCTTGTTTAATAGTTAAAAAGATTTCACAAATTATAGCTATTAAAAAGAATACACCACTGACAATAAATATATTATAGGCCTTATTAAAATTATAAATAATCCCTGCTAGGACAGGAGCTAAAATATTTGACAACATGGCTACCGAATTTATTATTCCATTGGCTTTAGGTATTTGTTCCTTTGTACATACTAAGGGAATCGCCGATTGAACTACAGGTGTTTCAAAAGATGAAACTACACCAATTACTATGGATATTATTCCCATAATTAATATAGTATTTCCTTTTATAACTCCAATAGCCATAGCCAATACCATAATTAAATAAATAAAATCCATAGTTAGCATTAATTTTTTCTTTGGTAATCTATCGGCAACAATTCCCCCAAAAGGTAGAAATATAATTCTTGATATCATTGACAAGGACAGGACTAGGCTAAATATTCCCATAGAGCCGGTCTTGTCAAGAACATAAAGGGATATTGCAAATTGTGAAATAGTTGTTCCAAAAACCGAAAACAACTGACTTCCTACTAGTAATAAAAAATTCTTGTTTATTAATTTCATAAAAACTCCTTCTTGTTTTTTAATTTATTTTAAGTAAATTTACACTTAATAAATTTTCTATACTTATTAAGATTAAAATACTAACGGTATGTTAGTTTTGAAAAAAAATTACTTCTAGGCTGCAAAAATCATCACTCCTGTTCATATAATCAAATTTAAATACTATTGGTATGTTGCTGCTAAAAAGAAAAATAGCCTTAGCTATTGTCTTTCTTTTTTAAAAAATCATATAGTCCTTCTGCATATTCTATAACTTCATCATCAATAAATGGTACTCCTAAACTTTCAAAAATATCTTTAATAAAATTAAGTTTTCTTATTAATTCTTTTTTAGAAAACTCCAT
>DUUN01000356.1 GCA_012841535.1 Gallicola sp.
CTGATGTTTTGGAGGAAGAGTTAAGAAAACTTAGTTACACTCAAAAGAACTATCTCAAAAATTTATCTTTAAAGACTTCATTGATGAATTATAATTCTTCAAAATTACAATTGGTGGAGGATGAGATTGAAAAACTTGACACGAGTATATTTACAATCAATTCTGAGATATACAAAAATCAGAAAAATGAAAATAGTATTTTTAAGACTTGGGTGATACATTTTACAAAAGACTATAGAAACTCAGATGAATTTTATATAGACAATATTTACATATTCCCTTTTCGTATTTATATAAAGGTGAATGGAGATGTTTATTTTATTCAGTCTGGTAGACAGATAGTTTTGAAATCAGAAGAGAGTTTAAAAGGTTTATTTGATCTGATTAAAAATCCCAGTAATAAGAACATTTATAAAGATTTTGTGGAATTTTGTGATAATGAATATAATAAATATAAGAGGAAGTAAATGGATATTTCAAATTTAACACAAAAGCAAAAAGATTATTTGTATGATAATATTTTATTGCGTCATCATGATTTGGTCTTAGAAGAGCGTTATTTTGATAGTCTCTCCTTTGGAAGTCTTCCAGATGACCCTTTTATAAAATTAAATAAAAGTATTGAAGATAAGTTATTAAAGCGAGGTTTTGAAAAGACAGCTTTTGAAATTGTTAGGAGTAGAGGAGGTTGGATCACTCTTAATCATGGAAAAGCTTGGTCTTTTGGGGATGTTTTTGACATTTATACAGTGAGACCTGTTTACAATTTTTACACTTATATTTATAGAAAAAAAATTCCAGAAGACTCTCTAAATAAACACTCTAATTGTAATGGATTAACTCTAGAGGAGTATATGATTAATTTGTCTCCGAAGACAGCTATTTATGTTTTTGAAGAAAAGAAATTAAATAATAAATTTAGGGGATTTTATAAAAAGTGTTTTTCTAAGATTCGTCGTGGGATGTTTGATGTGTTTTTAACAGAAGATTTGTTAGAGATATTTTATAAAACAGTTTCTGATGGTGATATTGATTCTTTCAATCAAGAGGAGTATCGTTTTTACACTAATAACTTGTATAATACAGAAAAAACCAATAAATACACTAAGGGAGAAATAGTAGATTATATAAATACAAATATCGATTTAAAATCTTTTCTTGATAATTATGTAAAAGTTGCTTCTGAGTGTGTTTGTGAATTAATTATTTCTATTAAAGAAGAATTGGAAAATTCTTTAAAGGTCGCAAGTAAGGAATTGGATATAAAAAGATATAACCAAAGTGAAATTGAGGCGAAGTTTGAAGAGTGTTTAGAGGAGTTAAAATTAATTCTAAAAACTAAAGACTATGAAAATATAAAACTATACGAAGAGGAACTGAATTTTAATGCATGGACTATGTTTTATAGAAATAGAGGGGTTTATAGAGGAATTTCATTAATGTTTGAAGACTTAAAAAATAGATTACACTTAAGCGTAGAGTTTAAGTTTTATTTGGATGGTAGTATTTCTTTGGGTACTATATTTAAACTCCGAGAGGAATGTTTTAAAGGAAAAATAAATAAAACGCTAGCGTGTAGAACGAGAACTTCGACTGATCCAACTTGGAATAATGTTGATATTTTAATGGATAAAGAAGAATTTGACTTTATGTATGATTTCTCTACGCTTTTATTAAAAATAGAATCAATTAAAAATAGAAAAATGGATAAAAAATCACTTTCTGAGATTGTTTTTGGAAAAATTTTGAAGAAAGGTTTGAAG
>DUUN01000368.1 GCA_012841535.1 Gallicola sp.
AAAAATCAATTATTAGTATAACTTATTTATACTTTATATGATAAAATACATTAATATAAGTAATAAATTAAGCTAATCCAAAAAAAATAGTTCTTATCTATTATTTTAACAAATTCCTTAAAAAAACATGTAAATATCATTATAAATTATTATAAAAAATAGGTTTAAAATTGTTTACATAAAGATTTATTTAAGTTAAAATCAATGGGTAAGTAAATTTAAATAGGTAATAAGGGGTAATTATGACAATTTCATTTTCAGAATTTATAAGTCAAATCTTTTCTAATTTTCCATTATTAATTACTGTTATTCTTACTTTAGCAGTTATTTTTGTTAATGGGTGGACAGATGCACCTAATGCTATTGCAACAACGGTTTCTACTAGAGCAATGAAGGCAAAACCTGCTATATTAATGGCAGCTGTTTTTAATTTCTTAGGTGTATTAATTATGACTATGATAAATGCAAATGTAGCTGAAACTATATATAACATGGTAGATTTTAGCGGAAATTCGCATGAAGCCTTAGTTGCACTGTGTGCTGCCTTATTTGCAATTGTAATATGGGCAACAGCAGCCTGGTATTTTGGGATACCAACTAGTGAATCTCATGCTCTTATAGCTGGTTTATCAGGAGCGGCAATTGCACTTCACAATAGCTTAAGTGGTATTAATGGAAAAGAATGGATGAAAGTAATTTATGGTTTATTTTTATCAACAGTATTGGGATTTGTTTTTGGATATGTTTTAGTAACTATTGTAAAACTATTATTTAGGAAAATTGATAGAAGAAAAACTCAAAACTTTTTCCAGGGAAGTCAAATTGCAGGTGGAGCTGCTATGGCATTTATGCATGGTGCTCAAGATGGTCAAAAGTTTATGGGAGTATTTATGTTAGGTATGTTTTTGGCTAAAGGCTCCAGTCAAACTGAGTTTGTTATACCTGTATGGCTAATGATTTTATGTTCAGCAGTTATGGGGATAGGTACTTCAATAGGTGGATACAAAATTATTAAGTCCGTTGGTATGGATATGGTAAAATTAGAAAAATACGAAGGTTTTTCAGCAGATATTGGCGCTGCCTTATGTTTGTTAGTGTCTTCGCTTGGAGGTATACCTGTTAGTACTACTCATGTAAAAACTACTGCTATAATGGGAGTAGGTGCTTCTAAAAGGTTATCGAATGTTAATTGGTCAGTTGTAAAAGAAATGGTATTAACTTGGGTGTTAACTTTTCCAGGATGTGGTATTATTGGTTTTATAATGGCTAAAATATTTATGATTTTATTTTAAGGAGTTAATATGTCAGTTTATAATTATTATGATGGATTTGTTAGAATGTCAAAGAAAGCACAGGAATGTGCCTACTATTTAAATAATGAATTTAAAAATTTTGATAAATCTATACTAGAATCTAAAATTAAAGAGATTCATGCTATAGAACATGAAAGTGATGAAATAAAACATGAAATTATGGAAAATTTAGTTAAAGAATTCTTGCCACCAATTGAACGGGAAGATATTATGAATATAACACATTTTCTAGATAATGTTACAGATAATTTAGAAGAAGTACTTATTAATTTATATATTTTAAATATTGACAGTATTACAGATAGAGCTATTGAATTAAGCGAATTAATTATAGAATGTGTAGAAACGATGTATAAATGTATAGAGGAACTACATAATTTTAAAAAATCAAAAACTCTACTATCTCTTATTATTTCAGTAAATACTATTGAAGAAGAAGGGGATACTTTATATTTAAAAACAATGAATGAGCTATATAGAAAGAATAGTGATCCAATATATATTATGACCTGGTCGAAAATTTACGATTTATTGGAAAAATGTTTAGATTCTTGTGAAGCTGTAGCTGATGAACTTGAAGTAATTATATTGAAAAATAGTTAAATATAGGAGGAAAAATGAAGTTTTTTATTGATACTGCAAATGTTGAAGAAATAAGAGAAGTTGCTTCTTGGGGAATTGTTGATGGTGTAACAACAAATCCATCTTTAATTGCTAAGGAAGGAAGAGTTTTTAAGGATGTTATTAAGGAAATAACTGAAATAGTAGATGGACCTATTTCAGCAGAAGTTGTAAGTTTAGAGTCTGAGGGGATGGTTAAAGAGGCTTTGGACTTAGTAACTATTCACAAGAACATAGTTATAAAATTACCTATGACTAAGGAAGGTCTAAAGGCTTGTAAAGAACTTACAGATAAGGGGATAAAAACCAACGTTACTTTGATTTTTTCTGCTTCACAAGCATTAATGGCTGCTAAGGCAGGAGCTACTTATGTAAGCCCATTTTTAGGACGTTTAGATGACATTAGTTCAGATGGTTTAATATTAATAGAGGATATAGCAGAAATATTTTCTAATTATAATATTAAAACTGAAATAATTTGTGCATCTGTTAGACATCCTATTCATTTAATAAACTGTGCTAAAGTAGGTGCAGATATTGCAACAGTACCTTATAAGGTATTTGAACAAATGTTGAAACACCCATTAACAGATATAGGTATAGAAAAATTCTTAAGTGATTGGGAATCAGTGAAAAATTTATAATATTAGAGGGCAAAGCCCTCTTTTTTCGTGAATTGGAGGAAATATGGATATAAATTTACCTTTAAACCTTGTTAGAGTAACAGAAGCAGCAGCTATTAAATCTTTTTACTATATGGGAAAAGGAGAAGCTGATTTAGCAGATCAGGCAGCAGTAGATGCTATGCATTTAGTTTTTAATGATTTAGATATGGAAGGTACAGTAGTAATAGGTGAAGGGGAAATAGATAATGCTCCTATGTTATATATAGGTGAAAAATTAGGTGCTGGTAGAGAAGGGTCAGAAAAATTAGATATAGCTGTTGATCCTGTTGAAGGAACTTCCTTAGTTGCAAATGGTCAAAATAATGCCATATCTGTTATTGCAGCTGCTCCAGAAGGTTGCCTACTACATGCGCCGGATATGTATATGGAAAAAATTGCCTGTGGACCTGAAGGAAAAGATATAGTACATTTAGATTTATCAATAGAGGAAAATATTAAACGATTAGCTAAAGCTAAAAACAAAGATGTTTCAGAGATAATAATTTCTGTTCAAAATAGGCCGAGACATGAAGAATTAATTAGAAGAATTCGTGAATTTGGATCAAGAATTAGAATTTTTGAAGAAGGTGATGTAAATACAAGTATAGCAACTTGTTTTAAATCATCAGGGGTAGATCTTTTTGTAGGAATAGGTGGAGCACCAGAAGGAGTTATTTCAGCAGCTGCAATTAAATCCTTAGGGGGAGTTCTTCAAGGAAGACTTAAACCTAGAAATGAAGAAGAAATAGAAAGATGTCATAAGATGAATATAAAAGATGTTAATAAGGTTTTAGAACTAGATGATTTAGTAAAGGGAGATGAAGCTTTATTTGCAGCAACAGGTATTACAGATGGAGATTTTTTAAATGGTGTAGTTCAATATCCTAACAATACTGTTAAGACATATTCAATTATGCTTAGAGCGCAAACAGGTACTATAAGATTTGTTGAAGCTTTACACAAATTAGATAATAAACCTCATCTTTCTACTAGAAATATGAAAAGGAGGTAAGATTTGGACGCAGAGTTACTTAAAGATAAAAAAATTGATGATTTAAAAGTAATAGCTAAAGCCTTGGGAGTCCCAGGTATTTCAAAATATAGAAAAAATGAATTAATTGAAGAAATTATAAAACAGGTAAAAATTAACGAAGAAAATAATTCAAAAGATGAAGAGGATTATACAGAAAATAATAGGAATAATACTGTAGAAAATGAAGAAGAAAAAGAAAATACGGGAAATACAAAAGAAATTTCAGGTATTTTAGATATTCTTCCCGATGGATATGGTTTTTTACGTTCAGATGGATACAATTCAGGTGAAGAGGATATTTACGTTCCTCCAGTACAGGTAAGGCGTTTTAGGTTAAAAACCGGTGACTATATTGTAGGGTTAACTAGGGAGAAAAAAGAAAAAGAAAAATTTTCTCCACTAATATATGTAAATTCAGTAAATTATGAAGGACCAGAAAATTTAAGAAGTAGAAGAAATTTTGAAGATTTAACTCCAATTTATCCTAATAAAAAATTAAAACTCGAAAACAATTCTAAAGATTTATCTACAAGAATAATTGACCTAGCATGTCCAATAGGTAAAGGACAAAGAGGTATGATAGTTGCACCTCCTAAGACTGGGAAAACAACATTATTAAAATCAATTGCAAATGCTATAGTCGAAAATAATCCAGAAGTATTTTTAATAGTTTTATTAATAGATGAAAGACCAGAGGAAGTTACAGATATGCAACGATCTGTAAAAGGTGAAGTCGTTGCTTCAACTTTTGATGAAATGCCTCAAAATCATACTAGAGTAGCTGAAATTGTACTTGAAAGGGCAAAACGTCTAGTTGAGCATGGAAGAGATGTTGTTATATTAATGGATAGTTTAACAAGGCTTTCTAGAGCCTATAATGTTACTAGCCCATATTCAGGAAAAACATTATCTGGAGGACTTGATCCCCTTGCTTTAAATCATCCTAAAAGATTTTTTGGTGCAGCAAGAAATATTGAAGAAGGTGGAAGTTTAACAATTCTAGCTACTGCTTTAATAGATACTGGATCTAGAATGGATGATGTTATTTTTGAAGAGTTTAAGGGTACAGGTAATATGGAAGTTCATTTAGATAGAGACCTATCGGATTTAAGAATATTTCCTGCAATTGATATATATAAATCAGGAACTAGAAAAGATGAGTTGCTACTAAATGAAAATGAATTAGAAACAATGAGAAAAATTAGAAGAGCATTATCTAATTCAACAAACCAACAAATTGCCGACAAAATTATGGAAATGTTAAAGAATACCAAGACAAATGAAGAATTTGTCAACAGCATTAATAAAGTTAAATTTTAGTGTTGATTAATGGGAATTACTATGGTATAATTGTAAGGCTGAATATATGAAAGTACATGAAAGAGGTGAAAGAATGAAGGACGGAATTCATCCAAAGTATCATGAAGCAACAGTAACTTGTGTTACTTGTGGAAATACATTTAAAACAGGATCAACTAAAGAAGAAATCAAAGTAGAGATTTGTTCAGAATGTCATCCATTCTATACAGGTCGTCAAAGATCTGCAGAACGTGGTGGTAGAGTAGAGAAATTTAAAGAGAAATATAATTTAAAATAGTTCAAAAGGGCTAGTACGCAAGTACTAGCTTTTTTAAAATAAATTAGGAGAAAAAATGGGTGTAAAGAAAAAAACCACAATAGGTGGCCAAGCATTATTTGAAGGTATTTTAATGAGAGGGCCAAATAAAACAAGTATGGTAGTAAGAAAACCTAATGGAGAATTAGAGATTAAAGAAGACACTACAAAAACAATTTCTAGTAAGAGTAAATTTTTTAGATTACCTTTTATTAGAGGAGTGGTTTCTTTATTGGATTCCCTTCATCTAGGAGTAAACGCAATAGTATATTCAACTTCTTTTTATGAAGATGAAGAAGAGGAGGAGCCAGGGTTTTTAGAAAAAAATTTTGGAGATAAGGCCGAATCTATTGGTACAGGAATTTCTATATTTATATCTTTAGCTTTATCTGTTTTAATTTTCTTTTTCATACCAACAATAGTAACGTCTTTTTTTAAAAAGTTTATTGAAAGTACAATATTATTAAATTTAATAGAGGGTTTTATTAGAATAATTATATTTTTAGCCTATATTTATCTTGTATCTAAAATGGAGGATATGAGAAGGATTTTCATGTATCATGGTGCAGAGCATAAGTCAATTCATTGTTATGAAAATGGTGATGAATTAACAGTAGAAAACGTTAGAAAATGTTCTAGACTCCATAGAAGATGTGGTACTAGCTTTATTTTTACAGTTATGATTGTTTCAATATTAGTATTGTCATTTTTTGGCTGGCCTAATCCATTTATTAGGTTGTTAACAAGGCTTTTAGCTTTACCGATTATTGCAGGTATATCATATGAAATAAACAGGTTATTAGGTAGATCCGATAGTGCCATAGCTGAAATACTATCAGCACCAGGACTTTTAATACAAAAACTTGGTACTGTAAAAGAACCGACAGATGATATGATTGAAGTTGCAATAGTAGCATTAGAAGAGGTAATTCCAGAAAACAAAGATGATGATATATGGTAATACAAGATGTATTAAACTTGTTTGGGAAAGTTGATGGGGAAATAATATTAAAACATTATTTTAATTTTAATAAAATCGATATTGTATTAAATAAAAATAAGGAACTTGAAGAAAATCAAGAAAATTTAATATATGAAATATATGAGAAATATAAAAAAAATTATCCCTTACAATATATTTTAGGGCAATGGAATTTTTATGGCAGGGATTTTTTTACAGAAAAAAATGTACTAATACCTAGGTTTGAAACTGAAATTTTAGTTGAAAAAATATTGGATTTAAATATTGCTTTTAAAAACATTTTAGAAATAGGAGTAGGAAGCGGAATAATTTCAATAACACTGGCTTTGGAAATAGAGGATTCTAAAATAATCGGAGTTGATATTTCACAAAATGCAATTGATTTAGCCAATAGAAATAAAGAGAAGTTCAATGTAAAAAACTGTGAATTTATTAAAAGTGACCTATTCTCCAATGTAAATAAGAATTTGAAATTTGATTTAATAGTATCTAATCCGCCTTATATAAATTTAGAAGATATGGGTAAATTAGAAGAAAAATTAAGTTACGAACCTGAAATTGCTCTATATGGTGGAGAAGATGGATTGGATTTTTATAGAGCTATTATAGAAGGAGCAAATGAATATTTAAGTAGTAATGGTGTAATAGCTTTTGAAATAGGATATAATCAAGGTGAATCAATAAAAGATATCCTAAAAGAACATAATTTTAAGGACATAAGTATTTACAAGGATTATAATGATTTTGACAGATGTATAATAGCTAGGAGATAAGATGCTTTTTTTAAAATTATTTTTTACCTTTTTCAAAATTGGTTTATTTAGTTTTGGAGGAGGCTATGCAATGATACCATTAATATTACAGGAGATTGTAAATACTAATGGTTGGATTGAAAAAATTGATTTAATAAATATGATTTCTATTTCACAGGTTACTCCTGGTCCTATTGCTATAAATATAGCAACATTTGTAGGCTATGTTATTTCAGGTGTAACAGGTTCAATCGTAGCTACGGTTTCTGTAATTTTACCATCTATAATATTAGTTACAATTATGTTTTTCTTTATTAAAAAATTCAAGGGTAATACCTATTTAGAATGGTTTTTAAAGGGAATAAGAGTTGTAGTAGTTGGTTTAATTGGTGCAGGCTTTCTTTCTATATTTTTAGAAGGAGTTAATAATGTTTTTTCTGTAATAGTATTTACAGTTAGTTTTTATTTAGTAGCTTTCAAAAAAGTTCATCCAATTCCAGTAATAGTTCTTGCAGGAATATTGGGAGCTGTGGTATCATAATGGAGGCAATATGCTTTATTTTCAAATGTTTAAGACGTTTTTTGTAATAGGTGCTTTTACCATTGGTGGTGGAGTTGCAATGATTCCTATTATAGAAAATGAAGTAGTAGAAAAAAAGGAATGGTTAACTTATGATGAGTTTATGGAAGCCTTAACTGTGGCCCAGGGACTACCAGGTGTTTTAGCAGTAAATATGAGTGTTTATATTGGTTTAAAAATAAAAGGATACAAAGGTGCTTTGCTATGTATGTTAGGAGCAGTGATTCCATCCTTTATAATGATTATTATTGTTGCTACTTTTTATGAAAAAATAATTGGTACAGACATTGTAGATAGAATTTTTAAGGGAGCATTACCAGCTGTTGCAGCTGTAATTGCAGCTTCAGTATATTCATTAGGAAAGAAATCAAATTTTAAATACTATCATTATATAGTAGCAATAGCAATTGCTATATTAGTAGAGTTGTTTAATATAAGTCCTATACTATTAATATTATCATTTGGAATAGGATATATAATATATAATAAATTCGTCCTAAACAGTAGGAAAGGTGATTAATATGTTTGAGAATTTATCGACAATTGAAAAGAATTTTTTAGATTTAGAAACTAAGATTTCAGATCCGGAAGTAATGAAGGATATGAATAATTGGCAAAAATTAGTAAAAGAGCATGCAGATTTAAAACCTATAGTAGATAAATACAAGGAATACAATCATGCAGTTAATATTTTAAAAGAAGATAAAGAAATGTTAAATGAAAAATTAGATGATGACATGAGAGAAATGCTTAAAGAAGAAATTTCTACTTTAGAGGAAGACATAGAAAAATTCGAAGGCGAATTAAAAATTCTATTACTACCTAAAGATCCTAATGATCATAAGAATGTTTTTTTAGAAATTAGAGCAGGAGCAGGTGGAGACGAAGCTGGTTTATTTGCTGGGGAATTACTTAGAATGTATCAAATGTTTGCAGATAAACAAGGCTGGTCAACAGAAATTATGGAAATTACAGACCAAGGTGTTGGTGGTATAAAAGAAGCCGTTGTAATGATTAAAGGTAATGGAGCATATTCAAAATTAAAATATGAATCTGGTGTTCATAGAGTTCAAAGGGTTCCTACAACAGAATCAAGTGGAAGAATTCATACTTCTGCAGCAACAGTAGCAGTTCTACCTGAAGCAGATGATGTAGATGTGCAAATAGAGTCTAAGGATATAAGAATAGATGTATTTAGGTCATCTGGAAATGGTGGACAATCTGTTAATACAACAGACTCTGCTGTAAGAATTACCCATATGCCAACAGGAATTGTAGTTTCATGTCAGGATGAAAAATCACAATTAAAAAATAAGGATAAGGCTATGAAAATTTTAAAATCTCGTCTTTATGACCAAATGATGGAAGAACAAAATAAGGACATAGCTGATGAAAGAAAGTCTCAAGTAGGTTCAGGAGACAGATCTGAAAGAATAAGAACTTATAATTTCCCACAAGGAAGAGTAACAGATCATAGAATAAATTTAACATTATATAGATTACAGGATTTCTTAGACGGAAATATAGAAGAAATGTTAGATTCATTAATAACATATGATCAAACGGAAAAACTTAAACTAGTAGGATAATAAACCACTTTCAATAGTGGTTTTTTTTATTGTATAATTATATCTATGATATAATTTTATTGGAGATAATAATGAGTAAAAACGAAAATCAGTTATTAAATGTTGCAAAGGATATTAAAACCTTTAATGGTAAGGAAAATGTGAAACCAATACTGGAGTTTTTTGGTAATCCTCAAGATAAATTAAAAGTTATTCACGTCGCAGGAACTAATGGTAAAGGTTCAGTATCTGCATTTATAAATAATATTTTAATAGAAAATAATTACAAGGTTGGTTTGTTTTCTTCACCGGCAATATTAAAACCTAATGATAGAATAAAGGTCAATAATGAAAATATAGGTGATGTTGATTTAATACTATATTATAATAAGATTACTGCTATAGCAGAAAAACTTAATATTAAATTACATGAATTTGATATAGCTACAATTATTGCTTACCTATATTTCTATAATAAAAAATGTGATTTAGCAATTATTGAAGTTGGCATAGGTGGAAGAATTGACTCTACCAATATTGTAAAGAAACCATTGATTTCTGTTATATGTAAAATAGGAATGGATCACTTAGATATACTAGGAGACAGTATTGAAGATATAGCTAGGGAAAAAGCTGGTATTATAAAAGAAAATTCCACTGTGGCAATATATGAACAAGAGAAAAATATTTTAAGTATTATAGAAAATATTGGGAAAGATTTAAAGAATAAAATTATTATTCCAGATTTTAACAAAGTAGAGAATTTAAATATAAAGTTAAACAATATATCATTTACTTATAAAAACTTAAAAATAGAAATACAAATGACAAATATTGTACAAGTATATAATGCTGTATTGGCATTGGAAGTAGTTTTATATTTAAGAAAAATAGGTTATTCTATTTCAGAAAATAATATATTAAGGGGTATTTTTAAAACAAAAGTTATGGGAAGATTTCAGATTTTAAATGAAAATCCAATAGTTATTCTAGATGGTGCACATAATGTTGAAAGTGTAAAAGCTCTAAATAAAACTATTAAAGAGGATTTTCCAAATGAAAAATTTGTTTTTATTACAAGCTTTTTTAAAGACAAAGAATATATGAAATTAGTAGAAATTATGGCACCTCTTGCCTATGCTTTTATTGCCTGTCAAACTGATGATAGTAGATCAATAGGTAGCTTAGAATTAACTAACTTTTTAGGAATGTTTAGCGATAAGGTCCATAATGGTAGAACAGTAAAAAATAGTTTAGATATAGCTTTAAATAATTATAGTGATAAAAAAATAATAATATATGGCTCCTTATCTTTAATAAAGGATTCCATAGATTATTTTAAATAACGGAGGAAAAATGATAGTAGATTATAAGGAAATTTTTTCACAAAATAATGTTGGGAAAATTTTATATAATGAACCAATGGCTAATCATACAACATTTAAAATTGGTGGTCCTTGTGATGTTATGATTTTGCCAAGTAATGAAGAAGAAATACTTAATGCTTTAAAAATAATTAAAAATAATAATTTAGAATATATGATTATAGGAAATGGTAGTAACCTTTTAGTAAGAGACAAGGGAATTAGAAAGGTTATTATAAAGTTAAATGATAATTATTCAAATATAGAAATTAAAGATAATTATGTAATTGCACAAGCAGGTGCCTTATTATCTAAAACTGCTAAGACTGCTATGAAAAAGGATTTAACAGGCATGGAATTTGCTTCAGGAATACCAGGAGGAATAGGCGGAGCTATTACAATGAATGCTGGAGCCTATGGTGGAGAAATGAAGGACATACTTGAAAAAGTTAAGGTTATTAACAAGGACTTAGAAATTAAAGAGTATAGTGTTTCTGAAATGAATATGAGATACAGGAATTCAAGAGTACAAGATGAGGGGTTAATTGTATTAGAAGCAACTTTTAAGCTTGAAAAGGGAAAACCAGAGGATATCAAGGCATTATATGATGATTTAACTTTTAAACGTACATCTAAGCAACCTCTTGAATATGCTTCAGCAGGCTCTACTTTTAAAAGGCCAGAAGGTCATTTTGCAGGAAAATTAATTGATGATTGTGGCCTAAGAGGATATAGATACAAAGATGCTCAAGTAAGTGAGAAACATTGTGGTTTCGTTATAAATAGAGGAAATGCCGACTTTGAACAAGTCTATTATGTTATTAGTCATGTTCAAGAAGTTGTTAAGGAAAAATTTGGTGTTAATTTAGAACCGGAGATTAGGATAATTGGAGAAGAATAAATATAAACTTATAGCAGATTATCATACCCATACTATCTATAGTAGAAATGGACATGGAAAGGGAACTATAAGGGAAAATGTAGAAGAGGCTATTAATAAAGGACTTGAGGAAATTTATATAACAGACCATGGTCCTGGTCATATTTTTTTCGGTCTTAAGAGAAAGAAACTACCGGAAATACGAAGAACAATAGATACTTTAAACGAAGAATATAGTGGTAAAATAAAAATATTTTTAGGCGTTGAAGCAAATGTAGTAGATTATAATGGTAAGTATGATATAGAAGAAGAGGATTTAAAATACTTTGACATAGTTAATTTAGGATATCATAGTGGAGTGTTTTTACGAAACTTTAAAAGTATTTTTATATACCATATTCTAAATAGATTAGGAAGATTTAGCAAGAAAATAGAAAGTTATTGTATAGAAAAAAATACTGATGCTATTGTAAAAATAATAGAAGAAAATAATATAAATATAATTACCCATCCTGGAGATAAGGTAAAGGTAGATATTAAAAGACTGGCTAAAGTATGTAAAGAAAATAATACTTTAATGGAAATTAATAACCATCATCCACATTTAAGTGTAGATGAAATTAAAGAGGCCATGCCAAGTGGAGTTGATTTTTCCTTAGGAAGTGATGCACATAGACCAGAAAAAGTAGGCCTTGTAGATAAGGCAATAAAAAGAGTTGAAGAATCGGGATTAGCTATAACTAGAATTAAAAATTTAAGGGAAGTTAAATAGAGGAAGTTTAGGAGTTAAATATGGAAATTGTAATAGTAACAGGAATGTCAGGTGCCGGTAAAACTTCAGCATTAGATATATTTGAAGATATGGGATATTATGCTATGGATAATTTACCGCCAGCATTAATAAAAGAGTTTGTTAAGCTAATTACAACAAGTAAAATGGATATTAACAAAATAGCCATAGTTGTTGATATAAGAACTAGAAATTTATATCAACAACTATATGATGAAGTAGAATATTTTAAAAATTCTGGTGAAAATATATCTGTATTATTTTTAGATTGTACAGATGAAACACTTATTAGAAGATATAAGGAACTAAGAAGGCCTCATCCATTAAGTAGTAAAGGTAATATAATTTCTGGAATAGAAAAAGAAAGAAAAATACTTAAAAAAATGAAAGAAAACTCCACCTATATTATAGACACAACATCTTTAAAGCTGGGAGAGTTAAAGAGTAGAATATCTACACTATATAATTTTGACGATATAGCAACAGATAAAATTCACATATCTATTGCATCATTTGGATTTAAACATGGAATAATCTTAGATGGAGATTTAGTGTTTGATGTTAGGTTTTTACCAAATCCATTTTATATAGAGGATTTAAAAATGAAAACCGGCTTAGACAAAGAAGTAAGGGATTATGTTTTTAGTTTTGGTGACACAAATACCTTTATAGATAAGATACTGGATATGTTGGAATTTTTACTTCCAAGGTATAAAAAAGAAGGAAAGAATAATTTAGTTATAGGAATTGGTTGTACAGGTGGTAAACATAGATCCGTTGCAATAGCTGAAGAATTGGATAAAAAACTTTCCGAAAAAGGAGAAATTACCTATGTATCACACAGAGACTCTAAATATTGGTAATAGAGATTTAAATATTGTAACAATTGGTGGTGGAACAGGAAATTCAACAATTTTAAAAGGTTTAAAAAAATATTCAACAAATATTACAACAATAGTAACCGTTGCAGATGACGGTGGTGGTTCTGGTATATTAAGAGAGGACTTGGGAATTTTACCACCAGGAGATATAAGAGCTTGTTTAATAGCATTGGCAAATACAGAGCCAGCTATGGAAACTCTAATGAACTATAGATTTAGAGAAGGACTTTTAAAAGGACAATCCTTTGGTAATTTATTTTTAGCAGCAATGATTGATATTTATGGAGATTTTGATGTTGCTGTAAAAGAAGCAGGAGATGTTCTAGCAATAACAGGTAAGGTTTTACCAATGACCTTAGAAGATGTTGTCCTATATGCAGAGCTAGAAGGTGGTATAACTCTAAAAGGTGAATCCAATATAACAGAAAAGAACAAGAAATTTAAAAAACGTATAAAAAGAGTATATATTGAGCCTGAGTCGCCAAAGCCTTTAGATGAAACAGTTGAGGATATTGAAAATGCTGACCTAATAATTATTGGTCCAGGAAGTTTATACACTTCCATTATTCCAAACTTATTAGTAAAAGATATAGCAAAAGCATTAAGGGATACTAAAGCAAAAATATACTATATTTGCAATATAATGACTCAAGAAGGGGAAACAGAAGGTTATGGTGTTACTGACCATGTAAAGGCTATTAATGAGCATTTAGAATATGATGTAATAGATAAAATTGTAGTAAATAGCGATATAATACCTGAAGAAATAGTTGAAAAATATCATACTAAACCAATTTATTTAACGGATTATGATAAAGAAAAATTGACTAAGTACGAAATTTTAACCTGGCCATGTTATTATTTATTTGGCGATTATATTAGACATGATGCAGATAGGATTAGTAAATATATAATAGATGATTTTAATAAAGATATAGTAAAAATTTACAATATGTAAACTCTAAAGATTAATTCTTATGGCTCTTTGTCAAATAGTGTTGATGAAGAAAATAATAATATTTGC
>DUUN01000107.1 GCA_012841535.1 Gallicola sp.
ACTGCGTTAGATGGTATAATAGTCATGAGACTTGAACGCTCCTTTCTGGGAGGTAATGTGTTTTGTGATGATTCCATTATACCAGAGGCGTTTCAGGTCTCATTTTTATTATTAAGTTAACAGAACATAGTTAGTTATAAGGAGGATTAATAGATGAAATTTTTAGAAGAATTAGGGAAGGTTCTTAAATCAGATAGGCGTTTCCTAGGAGAAAATAATCAAATTATAAAAACCAAAGTTTCTGAAGTCATTAGAAATAATGATGATTTATTAATTAAATCATTACTGAAAAATGACTTGCTTAGAGAAAGTTTTTTTACAAAGATTGATGATATTTATATTTTTGATAAGGTTAAATTTATTTGGGTTTTAGAGTCCAAAGAATTTCTACCAGACTCATATACGTTATATAAAAATAAAATAGGATTAGTAGATGCTAAAGATAATTTGATAAGTCAAAATCAAGATGTGGCATTAGTTTGGCCATATAAAGATTGTGTACTTGAAGGTGGACAGACTAAAGAAGACCAAAAAAGAGAAGAAATTTTTTATAATGAAATTTTGGCACCCGATCAAATAAATAGATTATTGAGTCCTAAAGTTTTAGGTAATTCTATGAGATATTCAGTAGATGGTGTTGAAGAAAATATTGAATTTAGCGATGATGATAATTTAATTATTAAAGGTAATAATTTACAGGCATTATCTTCACTATTAGAAAGATATGAAGGTAAGATTAAGTGTATTTATATAGATCCTCCATATAACACAGGTTCTGATACATTTGGTTATAATGACAATTTCAACAGATCATCTTGGTTAGTATTTATGAAGAATAGATTGGAATTAGCAAAAAGATTGTTATCTGATGATGGTGCTATTTATGTCCAATTAGATTATCATCAAGTACATTATGCGAAAGTACTTATGGATGAGATTTTTGGCGAAGAAAATTTTCAAAGAGAAATTATATGGAGAATAGGCTGGATATCAGGATATAAGTCAGCCGATAATAATTGGATTAGAAATCATGATACAATTTTATTCTATGCGAAGGATAGAAATCAATTAGAATTTAATAAAAAATATATTCCTAAAGAAGAGTTTAAAAAGATTGCTAATAGTAATGCTGAAAGATATCCGATAGAGGATGTTTGGAATGGAAACGAGTATGATGATTTGAATAGTATTGCAATAGTATCTTTTTCTGGAGAAACAGTATCAAAAATGTTAACTAAAGATGATGAAGTAAAAGGACAAAAATCAGAAAAATTAATTGAACGCATATTTAATGCACATACAAAGCCTGGAGATATAGTCCTCGATTTTTTTGGTGGAAGTGGAACAACTGCAGCAGTTGCACATAAAATGGGACTACAATATATTATTTGTGAACAATTGGAAAAACATATGGATATAACACTAAGAAGAATGTCTAAAGTTTTATCTGGAGAACAAAGTGGCATATCTAAAAGACAAAACTGGCAAGGAGGAGGTTCCTTTGTTTATTGTGAGTTATTAAAAGATAATCAGGTTTGGATAGATGAATTACAGGAAGCTGAAGATTCAGACATAATAAAAGATATTTTAAATAAAGCAACGCAAAATGGAAAAATAATACCTTCTGTATTACCATGTGAGTTGAGGGAATCTAAAGATGATTTTGGTAAGTTAAGTCTTGATAATCAGAAAGCTGTAGTTTTAGAGTTGTTGGATAAAAACAAGTTATATGTAAATTTGTCTGATCTTGAAGATGAAGATATGGCTGTAAGTGAAGCTGATAAATTATTTACCAAAAGTTTCTATGGATTAGATTAGGAGGATAGCTAATGAGTAATAATTATTTATATGAAGAATTAGATGTTCTAAAGAAAGTTAATGCCTTAAAAGAGTTACCAGAATATATATCTAATAATTTGAGTCCTAATATTGTATTACGTGACTATCAAGAAGAAGCTTTTCGTTATTTCATTACTAATTATGAGGAACCAAGTTTAAGAAAAAATAAACAAGTTCATAATTTATTTCATATGGCCACTGGTTCAGGGAAAACTGTTATTATGGCTGGACTTATTTTGTATCTATATATGCAAGGGTATAGAAAGTTTTTATTTTTTGTAAATCAAACAAATATTATTGAAAAAACTAAGGAAAACTTCATGAATCCATTATCTATAAAGTGTTTATTTGCAGATAATATAGAATTACTGGGAGAAACAGTAAATATTAAAGAGGTAGAAAATTTTGCATATTCTGATGTAAACTCAATAAATATTTGTTTTACTTCAACTCAAAAATTACACATGGATTTAAATTATCCTAGAGAAAATAGCCCTACAATTGATGATTTTGAAAATGATAAAATAGTTCTTATCTCTGATGAATCACATCATATAAATACTGTAACAAAGGGCTTAACAAAGACAGAAAAAAATGAAATAGAAGAGAATATAAATAGTTGGGAATATTCAATTAATAGAATTTTTCATGCAAACCGAGACAATGTTTTATTAGAGTTTACGGCAACTGCTGATTTACAAGATCCTAATGTAAAAAATAAATATTTGGATAAAATTGTATATGATTATACTTTAGGAAAGTTTCGTCAAAGTGGTTACACTAAAGATTTTCAGAATATGCAAGGAGATTATGGACCATGGGTTAGGACTTTAGCAGCAATGGTTCTTAGTGAATATAGAAGACATCTCTTTGGAGATGTTGGACAGAATATTAAACCTGTTATTTTGTTAAAATCCAAGACTATTAAAGAATCTGTAGCATTTTATGATGAGTTTTTTGAGAATTTAAATAACTTAGGAACTCATGAAATCTTAGCTTTTCAAAATACGGATAATTTTTTTTTGAAAAATGCTATTAATTATTTTATTGATAGAGACCCAAGTCTACATGGTTTGGTTACTGATTTAAAGGTCGGATTTTCTCAGGAAAGAGCCATCATTATTAATAATAAGAGTGATAGTGAAGAAAAAGAAAAACAAATTAAGGTCAATTCTTTAGAAGCACCTGATAATCCATATCGAATTATTTTTACAGTTAATATGCTGAATGAAGGATGGGACGTTCTTAATCTATTTGATATTGTTAGGCTCTATGAAACAAGGGATGGTAAAAATGGGAAACCTGGCAAAACAACAATTAGTGAAGCTCAATTGATTGGACGTGGTGCGAGATACTGTCCTTTTCAAGTTGAAGAGAGTCAACCAAGATATAAGAGAAAATACGATTATGATATAACAAATGAAAATAGGATATTAGAAACACTGTTATATCATTCAATGCAAGACTCAAGGTATATTAGTGAGTTAAGGTACGCATTGAAGCAAACTGGGTTATTAGCAGATGCTCCTGTTGAAATTGAGTATAGATTAAAAGATAGTTTCAAGGAAACTGATTTTTATAAAACAGCTTACGTGTTTTCAAATAAAAGAGTAGAAAAATCTAGAAGCTTTATATCCGAGATAGATAAGAAGATTCAAAGTGGTTTTTATGTTCATAAAGTTGCGACAGGAACATCAACTTTATATGGCTTGTTTGACGACGTGGTTAATAGAACAACTGGATTTACATATACTACCCAAAAGAGAATAAGAGAGATTCCTTTAAATATAAGTAAAGGGGCAATGGCCAATTTTAAAGTGATGAAATTTAATGTTTTGAAATCATATTTTCCACAAATAAAGTCAAAGAGAGAATTTCTAACTTCTGATAAATATTTGGGTAATACAACACTCCAGATAGAAAGTCCATATGAAAAATTAAGAGCAAAAGATTTATATGATGGTGTAATGAAGGTATTTCAGGATGTAGCTATGCATATTCAAAAAATTGAAACACAATATGAAGGAACAAAAGAATTCTACTATAGTCCAATTTATAATGTGCTTAGAGATAAGAAAGTTTATATTGATAGTCCTCAAGGAGATGGAGCAGGTATTTCTCAAGCGATCATCGTTAACGAAAATCAAGTAGATTTAGCTTATGAATCTTGGTATGTCTATGAAGATAACTACGGAACAAGTGAAGAAAAAGCATTTGTAAAGTATTTCCAAGGCATAGTACCTTCATTAAAGAAAGAATATGATGAAATCTATCTTGTAAGAAATGAGCGAATTCCTGCTTTAGCAATTTATGAATTTGACACAGGAGAGCGTTTTGAGCCAGACTTCCTATTATTTCTACAAAAGCAAGGAACGGATGGATATTTGCAAGAACAGATATACATTGAGCCTAAAGGAAGGCACCTATTAGAAAAAGATAAATGGAAAGAAGACTTCTTACTAAAAATTGAAGAACAAGGGATCCCTGTTACTAAATATGTTGATGACAATGAATATAGGATATTCGGGTTGCCTTTCTTCAATAAGGAAGAGAGAATGGAAGAGTTTCAATTTGCTGTAGATGCATGGATAGAGAAAGTGTAATTTATGGAAAACACTAAGAATAAATTTAATGCACTAACTCCAAAAGTTTTGTATAAAAATAACCCGATATATACTGAAGCACTTGATTATGCTTTCAGTAATGACGACATAAAAAATATCGCTATTACTGGAATATACGGTGCTGGAAAAAGCACAGTATGGAAAACATATATTAAAAATAAAAACTTTGAAAACATTATCACTGTTTCATTAGGGAAATATGAAGATAATACAGATTTTGATTTGAATGATAATAATTCAAAAAAAATTGAAAAAGAAGATGCTACAAACGACTATAAAGAAATGCAATTGGAATTAAAAAAGGAAAGTGCGGATAAAGATAACCGAGTTGAACGTCAGCTGATAAATCAAATGCTGTCTCAGATTAAGTCAAATAAGATTCCACTGAGTAAATATAGATTTAAGTCCAATAAAACTTGGTGGAAGATTTGTTTACAGGTAATTGCTTTATTTTTTGTTATTTCATCGATTTTAATTTGGATGACAAGAAATACAATTATTCAATTTGTAAAAGAGTTAGATAATAATTTTAAAGATATATATATTCTAGGTATTTGTGCAATATTATTATTTGTACCACTCTTTTATTTTTTATATTTATTCTATCGTGATAATAGGCTGAGAATTTCAAAAATTAACGTTAAGGGTGCAGAAGCAAATTTTAACGGATATGAAAATATCGATGAAACAGTACTTGATCGTGATATTAAAGAAATTGTTTACCTTCTGAATAGTTCTGAAACGGAAATTGTAGTTTTTGAAGATTTGGATAGATATGATAATATCGAAATTTATACAAAGCTTAGAGAATTAAATTTCTTACTTAATTCTTATGTTGCTACTAACGGAAATCGTAGAATAATTAGATTCGTATATATGTTAAAAGATGGTCTATTCTTTTCAAAAAATAGAACTAAGTTTTTTGATTTTATTTTACCTATAGTACCTGTTGTAGATTCTAAAACTTCAGAGAACCAATTACTAATATTGTTGAAGGACATGGAAAATTCTCCAGATAGAAATGTATTAGCTAATATATCATTGTATATAGATGATATGAGATTGTTGAAGAACATCGTAAATGAATATACAGTGTATTCGAATATAATACCCCTTGGAGATATAAAGTTAGAAAAAAATAAACTTTTTGCGCTTATCACCTTAAAAAATATTTTTCCAAACGAATTTGATTTATTGCAGGGAGATAGAGGATATATTCGTAGTGTTTTTGATAAGTTGGAAAAAAGCAGAAAAATTGTAATCTATAATTTAGAATCTAAATTAGTAGAGGTAGAAGATAAAATTAGTTTTATTAAGAATCGATTAGAAAAAGATAGATTTCAAATGATGGCATTGATGATTTCGGTGGATGTAAAACTTAATTATGAGGATACTAATACGTGGGATGAATTCCTGATGAATTGGAGCAAAGATAAAGACAGAACTGTAAGTGTAAGTTATAGAAGTGGAAGCTCAAGCTTTAATTACGAACAGTTCGTTGAACGTTTTATAGCTACTACTGAAGAAAGGAAGAACAGTATAGCTAAAATGCCCATAGTTAAAGATACAGCATTAGATTCGCTATATTTAGAAGTAGAAAGCTTAAAAAATCAAATAAAGGACGTGGAAACGCTTAATTTTAAAGATATATTATTCAACCTTGATAGTACTAAAAGAGATGAAGTATTTTCAACTGATAGTAAAATTAAAGAAAGTTACTATTTTTCTTTGATTAGGTTTTTGATTTCAGACGGTTTGATTGATGAGACTTACTGGTATTACAAAGGAAACTTCGATATTGAAAAATCTGAAACTTTAAAAAGAAACGATATAATTTATATGAAAGGCTTATTAGAAGGTAAAAATCTAGATATTTTCTTAGATGTAGAAACACCAAGAGAAATAATCAATAGATTAAAAGAAGCGAATTATAACAGATTTAACATTTTAAACAAAAAAATACTGAAATACTGTATAAATGAAAATTACTTAAATAAAGTATTTTTGATTACTAATACATCAATCAAAAATGATAAAATTAATGATCTAATTGAAGTAATTAATAGCTTTGATTTTGATACAGTGTATAAGTATGTATCTTTTCTCCTAAAGAAAAAGATAGACTTCATAATAGAAATTTTGGAATCCTGTAGTAATGAGTCAATGCTTGCATTTAAAAATGTTCTGATTTCTGTATGTGTAAACAATGAAATTGCTTCAGAGCAACTACAGCTATTCAGTTCATATATAGAACAAAACGAAAACTTAATTTCATTGATTGATGAAGATAAACTTGAAACTTTTATTGAAAATATTAGTGCTGCAAATATTAAATTTGAAGTAGTAAGTGAAGCTGAAGTCGACATCGAAAGGCTTAAACAAATTGAAAAGATACAAGCCTATAAATTGGATATTCAAAATATCACTTTTATTACTAGAAACTTATTAGAAAGAAATGTTGAATATGGTAATTTGTTAAATGAGATTTATCAATCGGAAGTTTTAACATCAAGTAGAAAATATATTAGAGATAATTTTGTTGACTTTATATCTCAATACATTGATGGAAATGTAAATGAAGACCATTATACTAATTCAGAAAAATTATTAGTTGAAATTCTTACATCTGATATTTCTGATGAATACAAGTTGCAGTATGCGAGCAAGAATAAAACAATAGTTTCCGATGTTCAAAAATTAGAGAGCATCTCTGAGAATAAGGATATTTTTGCTTACCTTTTAAATGGAGATATGGTTGAATTTAATAAAGATAATGTTAATTCCTATTGGAATATGATAAAAACATACAATGTTGATTTTATAAATTACATTGACAGAAATATTAATGAAAAGAATGCAGAATGTATTTTAGAGAATAACAATTCTATATGTAATATTTTTATAAATGATCCGGATATAAGTGATAAGTTGTTTGGTTTTGTTTTATCTTATGCCGATAAACAAATTGAAGTAATTGATGCTAAACTATCTGGTGAAAGGGTAAATAAATTAATTCAAAATAATCTATTTGCTGTAACAGATGATAATATTGCATGCCTTTTAGCTAATTCATATCATAAAGAAATTGTGATGTTAGCAAACTCTGGGGATCAAGACTTTGAAGATGATGTTATAATAAAACTTTTAGGTTACGATTTAAGCGATAAACTAATCTATATGCTTGTCAATAGTGATATTTCAGATGAAAACTCAATAAAATTGGTTGATATCATCGAAGATAGTATATTGATTGAAAACATTAATTCAGATAAAGAAGCTGTAATCGGAAATATTATCAGTAACAACTTGTCGGACGTTAATATTAAATACATATGTCAGAATTTTGAATCCTTCAATTTTAAAGCAGAATTTATTTATAATTTAGATAATCAGAATAAATTGGTTGAATTAGGCAATGAAAGCCTCAATGAACATATAATGCTTTATATTTTGGAGGATAAGAATATATCTATCGATACTAAACTTCAATTAATAACCATTAAGATAAATAACAAACCTAGTGCTGATGAGTTAATTAAATACATATCAGTTGTAAAGGAAATATCTGATATTGCTTATGTATGGAATAATAAATATCCTACAATAGATAGTATTTACAAGGAAAAAATTAGTCAGGCATTAATTGATGGTAAATATGTAAAGGAACGAAATGATAAAGATGCTAAAAGAATTATGCAGATAAAATAAGATAAAGCTAGTGTCTTAGAAAATCATTTTTAATAAAGGATGAAGGAGATTGCCATCTATCTCTCCCTACCCACATATTTTTTGATTCGATATAGTTTGTTGATATAGAATTTAATAGAAGAA
>DUUN01000469.1 GCA_012841535.1 Gallicola sp.
GAACAAATAAAGAAGGTATTCAAAGAGCTTGTGATTTATTTAAGGCAATTATAGATAATAATCTTAATTTAAGCATTTATGTTATTGGTAGAATTAGAACGATTCAATTTATGATAAAATCAAATTTTTTACCACTAATGAAAGCCGCAGGGGTTTCGTGTGTTTATTTGGGGTTCGATTCTTATAATGATGATATTTTAGAAAGATATCAAAAAGGATTTAAAGTTGAAGATATAAATGAGGTAGCTGATGCACTTCAAGAAAATGGAATTAGAATAAATCCAGGGTTAATCACATTCGAACCGATTTTAACAATAGATCATGTAAAACAGAATGTTGAATTATTTAAAAAACTAGGTTATTACGATGCTTATATGTTCACAAGAGTATTAGTAATTTTACCAGAAATGAGAAAGAAATATTTTAATGATCAAGAATTAGATATATATGATGAAGAGTATTATCGTGATCCTAGAACTAAGATAATGTATGAAGAACTTTCTAAATACTTAGATATTGCCCTTCCGTATTATAGAATGGTAGATAGAGCAAAAATAACTGAAGTTGAAAGAACATTGTTATATGCAGAACATTATGGATACTTTGATTTTGTTTATAATGAGCTGAAAACAAAAGGTACTGTTGAAACAGATGAATATTTAGAGAACAGCAGACAAAGAATTGAAACAATAGTTGGACCAGTTTGTACTGAATTGGAGTTTGGAGGAAATGAATATGGTAGAAAAATTTTACAAAAATAGAGCATCAGGAAAAATTGTATTTGATGCAGAAAGATTTGAATACTATTATGACGGAGATGAAAGCCAAGAAATAAATCCAAAAGATTTGATGCCAATAAGTTTCTGTTGGCTTATAGAAAATAATTGTAATTTAGATTGTATTTATTGCTTTTCAGATCATAAAAAAATTCATGTTGAAAATGATGATTATTTGGAAACCGCTAGAAAGATTTTAAGCTTAGATCCACTAACAATAGTGTTAACAGGTGGAGAACCTACGTTAAATAAAAAACTTAAAGATATCTTAAATTTCATTAATGGCAAAGCTTTAACAATTATTGATTCAAATGGAACAACTAATGTATGGGAAGAATTAATACCATCATTAGATAATTCGATAATTAGATTTTCAATTGATAGTTTAAATGAAAATGTAATTAATCAAGTGCGTCCATCTACTAATAGATCTCTTACACCAATGCAGATACCGACTATCACAAAAAATATCCAAATGTTAAATGCAGCCGATGTTTTAGTTACGGTTCAAACTGTGGTCACAAGATACAATGTTAATGAATTGGATGAGATATATAGATACTTGGTTCAAAACGGTGTTAAGCATTGGTATTTAAGTGTCGTTAAACGAGCTGAAAAGTGCGAGGACATATATAATGACATTTCTCCTACTGATGAACAAATCGAATTAATCCAACAAAAAATGGAAACTTATAATGATAGTGTAATCAATGTTAAATTATCAGTTGAAAAAAGCAACTTTGATAATTCTAGAGTTTTTATAGATAAAACAGGAAAGTTCTTTGTTGAATTAGCAGATAAAGGGGTAATTTATATAGGTGCTGATCCTACAAAACCAACAATAGATGAGATTTGTGAAGCATTAAATTTAGTTACATTTTATGACCTATATATTAACAAAAAAACATTATAAGTTATAATAATGGTGGGGGTTTAAAACGATAACAAGGAGGAAAATATGGATAACAAAATTGAACGTATGAAGGAACTGATTGAAACGTTAAATAAAGCATCAAAATTATATTATCAGTTTAACGCTTCAATGATGACCGATTTTGAATACGATAGATTATATGACGAATTGGTTGAACTAGAAAAAGAAACAAATACGACTTTATCAAATAGTCCGACAATTAATGTTGAAACTGAAATTGTTAGTTCACTTGAACAATTTCCCCATCCTAAAAGAATGCTATCTTTGGCCAAAACAAAAGATATTGAATCATTCGCTGATTTTTTAGGAGAAGAAACGGGAGTTCTATCTTGGAAATTGGATGGTTTAACGGTTGTTTTAACTTATGAGAATGGTAACTTAGTTAGAGGCGTAACAAGAGGAAATGGAACAGTTGGAGAAGTAGTAACTGAAAATGTTAAGAGGTTTAAAAATGTTCCTTTAACTATTCCTTTTGATGGATCGTTAATAATCCGTGGAGAAGCGGTAATAAAATATTCTGACTTTAAAAAAATAAACGAAGAATTAAAGGAAGATGAAGAACAGTTTAAAAATCCTAGGAATCTTTGCTCTGGATCTGTAAGACAATTAAATAGTGATATAACAGCAGAGAGAAACGTTAATTTTGTTTTATTTACATTAATCAGTTCAGATAAAGAATTCACATCAAAATTAGAACAATATGACTGGTTAGAATCATTAGGATTTGAGACGGTTGAACATATTGCAGTTAATAAATCTAACCTAGCAGAAAAAGTGACTGAATTTGAATCTAGAGTAAAAAAATATGATGTTCCATCAGATGGATTAGTTTTAACATTTGATAATATTCCATATAGTGCCTCTTTAGGAAGTACTGAAAAACATCCGAAAGATTCATTGGCGTTTAAATGGCAAGATGAGACCCGTGAGACTGATTTAAGAGCAGTTGACTGGAATGTATCAAGAACAGGTTTAATTAACCCTGTGGCTGTATTTAGCCCGGTAGAATTGGAAGGTACTACTGTTAGCAGAGCTTCATTGCATAATTTGTCAATTACTGAAGGATTACAGTTAGGTATTGGAGATATGATTTTAGTTTATAAAGCAAATATGATAATACCACAAGTTGCATCAAATCTAACTAAAAGCAATACTCTAGAAATCCCGACTACTTGTCCAGCTTGTGAACATGAAGCGGTTGTTAAACAAATTAACGACATTAAATATCTTTATTGTACTAATGATGTTTGTGTTGCAAAATTATTAAAGAGACTAAGTTTATTCACCAGTAGAAACGGGATGAGAATAGAAGGAATATCTGATGCAACATTATCACTTCTGATATCTGAAGGATTAGTTACCAGTTTTTCTGACATTTATCATTTAGCAGCACATAAAGATAAAATATTAGGATTTGAAGGATTCGGTAAAAAATCTTACGAAAATATGATAGCTTCGATTGAAAAATCAAGAGATGTTAGACTGGCTAACTTTATATATGCTTTAGGTATTCCAGAAGTAGGATTATCAAGAGCGAAATTAATATGTAATAGATCTAATAATGATTATGCAACAGTTAAAAACTTTTCATTGGAAGATTTAAGTGAAATATCAGGTATTGGAGATATAATTGCTAAAGAATGGGTAACAGCATTTCAAGATGAAAGATTTGTTACAGAAGCTGATAAAGTAGTTCAAGAAATAAGATTCATCGATGAAAACAATTTGGTAGAAGCAACTTTAGTAGATCAAACATTTGTAATAACTGGAAATGTATATCATTTTGCGAATCGAAACGAATTAATAGATTTTATAGAAAAACAAGGTGGGAAGGTAGTTAGTTCAATTTCAAGTAAAGTTGATTATTTAGTGAATAATGATATTAATTCTAATTCAACTAAAAACAGACAAGCAAAGGAATTGGGAATTGAAATAATCTCTGAAGAGAAATTATTGACATTAACTAAGAGTAGGTAAAGAAATGAAAGCAGAAGAATTAAAACGACATCCAAAATGCCACTGTTCTGATGGCAAACCAAAATTGCTTCAAGTAAAAATAATAAATAAGTGTACTGGAGATTGTTCGTTTTGTATTGATAAAGGAAATTTTGCACCAAAGGAAGTTAACGCAGATGCAATGATCGAAGCTATATTAGCAGAAACAGATTATCCGACGGTTGATATAACAGGCGGAGAACCTTTTTTGGATTTTGATGTTTTATTAAAAGTGTTAAAAGCAATAAGACCTCACAAGGAATATATAGTTCTAAATACTAATGGATCATTATTAAGCGAAGAGAAAGTAGAACAATTAAATGGATTAATAGATTTTTTGAAAATAGGTTTACAACATTATGATGAATCAAAAAATGCTGAGATTATTAAAACTAAAATTAGTTTTGATAACATAAAAAAGTCACTTAAAAACAAACAATTCAAAGTATGGTTCAATATGGTTGTTAATAAATCATGGGAAAACGAAAAAGAAAGCTTTGTGGATAAAATAGTTGAATTGTGTAAAGAGTTAAATGTTGATGGTGTAAGTATGAATGAATTACGATATACAGGCATTAATAATGGTTATGAACAATATGCCGAAGATCATATCAAAGGCTATGAATTTTTTCAGCACTTAGACGTAATTAAACCAAAAACATCAGAACAACTAATAACAGAAGGTTGTGTAGATGATTTTGAATACAAAGGTATTGAATTTCGTTTAAAAAGATTATGTGGATATAAATTCAAATCAAAGGAACAAACATTTAAAGTAATATATTCAACTGGATTAAAAGTAGATGATTGGATTTTAGATATTTAAGTAGGAGAGGGTTTTATGGAAAAAGAATTAATTTTGCCGCCAGGCTATTATAAAGAAAAAGATGCAGAAGATGTATATGAAAAATCTTTTGATACAGTATTTCGCTATTTTACAACAAACTTTATGAACGGAAATCTAATGGAATTTGGAACTTATAAGGGATATTCAGCAAGAAAAATTGCTAGTAAAATGAAAGAATATGACATAAAAAAAGATTTTTATATGTTTGATTCGTTCGAAGGGTTGCCAGAAATAGAATCTAATATTGATAAAAATTCATATCAAGTAAAAGTTCATAAAGATTGGCAAAAAGGAACGTTTAGTAAAGCTAAAGGTTATGAAGTAAAATTAGAGCAAGATGTTAGCGACCTAATTGGAAAAGAGCAAACTCATGTTGTCAAAGGGTATTTTGATGAAACACTTGATACTATTAAATTTGAAAAAAATTCAACAATATTAGTTAATATTGATTGTGATTTATATTCATCTATTAAGACTGTTTTTGACAAATTAATATCAGAAGAGGTATTTCAAGATGGTTGTGTTTTATTACTTGATGATTATAACTTTAATAGAGCCAACAATAATATGGGTGTAAGAAAAGCTGTAAGCGATACATTTGGAAAGCAAAGAAGATATCAGATAGGCTTTTTCTTTACTTATGGATGGCATGGACAAGCATTCTTTATCCATGATACTGAAGGGGGAATTGAAAATGAATAATTTTAAAGTACCAGCAATCTTTAATAAAGAATACATTGATGATTTGGTTAAATTAAATAATAAATATAAAGATTCAAAGGTAATAGAGACGTATGGATGCTTACCATTTGGAACAATAAGCAGTTCTCGAGTGGGATCACAATTACCAGATGCAACAATAGATACCCTTAAAGAATATATTTCTTATTCTCTAGAAAACGGAATAGATTTTAATTATATTATGAATACTACTTGTCATGGTAACGAATCACACGAAAATCTTAATACAATGTTTCATGAGGAAATAAAATTATTGATTGAAGCGGGAGTAAAAAACATAACGGCAAGTACACCGTATTTAATTCAATTTTTACATACTAATTATCGGGAAATAAATATAATAGCATCGATAAATATGTGTGCTTCATCAGTAGCTCAAGTACTTCAATTACAAGAAATGGGAGTAGGTAGAGTAGTACTTGATAGAAATATCAACAGGAACTATAAACTTTTAAAAGATATAAGAAGAACTTGTGATGTTGATCTAGAATTATTAACTAATTCTTTA
>DUUN01000644.1 GCA_012841535.1 Gallicola sp.
CCGATATTATAGAATCAATACACTAATGAGTAAGCAGATTTTTGAACTGGCAACGGAGCATTCTATACCAATATTCTTCTCAAGTACAGTGGATGTTTACGGCATACAAGAAGACGTTATTGATGAGAAGACTGTGCCTAATCCGATAGGTTTTTATGGGAAGTCTAAAGTTTTGGCGGAAAAGGCTTTGATGGAGATTTCCAAGCAGCCATATTTAATTGCTAGATTTGCGCCAGTATATACTGAATCAAATAAGAAGGATATCTACAGGCGATATTATATTAAATACCCTAAACTAGCTTATTTAATGAATAAGGGTATGGACTATGAGTTTTTATCTTCAGACTTAGCAATATATTTGATAGCTCACTGGGTGGATAATTATGATTCTATGCATGGCATTCTAAATGTCGTTGATAAAGAGAGTCATAACACTAAGGAGATGTTAGAAAAAGATATTAGTAATGGAATTAAACCAGCTGTAGTGAAGATACCTAAATCTCTGTATAAATTGATGATAGTAGCTGTTAATGTGTTGTTTTACAAACTAGCGTTTTATAAGTTTTCTGCTTATAAAATATTAAAACCGATGCGGTTTTATAAAGAGAAATTGCGTAAAAGCTTTACATTGTAATAGCTGAATTTAGTGGGGTGAAGATGTGGATTTTTCAAAGATACATGTATTGATATTAGAGGGATATGCGAGACAGGCTTTGCCGATGATAAAGGCATTTTACAAGTTGGGATGTACTGTAACGACACTTAATGCTTCAAAATTAGATGTTGGTTATGCATCGAGATACCCTCACTATAAAAAAATAGGAATCTGTTCGAGAAATGACTATAAAGGTACTGTAAGGCAGGTCAGAGAACTATTACAAACAAACAAATATGATTTAGTAGTACCTTTGGTTGATTTTTCTGCAGATTTACTTGCACGAAACTATGAGGAGTTTAGAAAATATGCAAAGTTAGCCACGAATCCATTTGATATTTATGATTTAGCCCAGGATAAATTAAAAACCATGCAAATATGTATGGAGAATAATATTCCGTGTCCTCAAACTTTAACTGGAATTAGGGACGTGGAGTCACTTAAGGATATTGACATTAAATACCCCATTATCATAAAACCACGGGTGGGTTATGGAGCTGTTGGATTTAAAGTCATTAAATCCTATCATGATTTGCAGAGTGTGGTTGCAAATAAAAAAATAGATTTATCGGACTATGTTATACAAGAATACATTCCACAAACAGATGTCCAATTTGAAGCAGCGATGTTTGTAGATAGTAAAAATGATATTAAAAGTGCTTTGGTGTTTTCTAAAAACAGATGGTTTCCAGTTGAAGGCGGTTCGAGTACATTAAACATTACTATTGATCGTCCGGATATTGTAGAAACGTGTTCTAGGCTATTAAAGACAATTGGATGGCGAGGCTGTGCAGATGTCGATTTAATTCAAGACCCTAGGGATGGGATTGCAAAAGTTATGGAGATCAATCCAAGGGTCTCTGGCAGTGTTAAAATTTGCTTTGAGGCTGGAATTGATTTAGCAAGGCAAATTATTGAGTATGAATTTGGCGAAGAAGTAACGAAATATAAAGAATATAAGCTTGGTCAAAGATTAAGATGCTCTCAAACAGATTTACTATGGTTTTTAAAGTCTCCAAATAGGTTTAAGTCGGAACCATCATGGTTTAGTTTCAAGCAAACTAAAGATCATATATTTTCATTGGAAGATCCATTGCCTTGGCTTAGTTTTTCAATACAAGCAGTTATGAGGTATAAAGCTGAAATGAGAAAGAGGAAGGAATAATGAGAATAGAAAAAGTATTCGAGAAGAATTCGTACGAATATTATAAATACTCACCAACACTTTTAAAACCGTTCTATATAAATTTAGAGAAACTGACTTTTAAAAGAAGGATAAGGCTTATATTTGCCTTTTTTGCTGGATATTCAGTTTATTATTTGGTTAAGAGTGGGAAATATATAGGTTATTGTCTTGTTCAAAGTGGTAAAGATAGGCGTTATAAATTTGCTACAGAAGAAGACATAATTGTAGGTCCTTATTACATTAATGAAGAATATAGAGGGAAAAAATTATCTATTGAACTATTGAACTATATATTAAAGCATTCTGAATTAGAATTTGAGTGTGCATATGATTATATAAGCAAAGACAATTTGCCCAGTATTAAAGCTTCCGAAGCAGTGGGTTTTAAATATATGAGTGATGCTAAAATTTCAAAGTATTCAAGAGCGTTAAATCTTTGTGAAAAATGTGAAGGGGATTATTTGGTTTTTAAGTTTCAAAACAGGTTCTCTAATACTATTATTTAGGAAGGGGAAATTATTATGAGCGATATTGCTGTAATAGTAATGACAAAAAATGAGAGTGAAAATATAGCAGATTGTTTACTATCTAAAAAGATTTAGCAGATAGAATTATTGTTATTGATTATGGAATTATATATAATTTGTTTGCTGAAAAGATTGTATTGAAGGTCATGCTGAAGTAATTGAGTTCATTGTGAAATTCTATTCAAAATAAGTAATCAAAACAATTTATGATTAACGGAGGAATAAAAATGGCAGATTTGACTGCAATTATATTAACAAAAAATGAAAGTAAGAATATAGTAGATTGTATCGAATCCATTAAAGGTCTTGCAAAAAGGATAGTTGTAGTTGATAGTGGGAGCACTGACGATACTGTTGAGTTAGCAATAAAATATGGTGCAGAAGTTTTTAGCCATCCATTTGAAAATTATGCCCGTCAATTTAACTGGGCTATTGATAACACTAGGATAGATACTAAGTGGACTTTAAGATTGGACGCTGATGAAAGATTTACACCAGAGTTGTGTGCACGCATAGAAAAAGAATGTGCTTTGCACGCTGAAGATGATGTTAACGGATTTACTCTAGCAGCTTGGCTTTATTTTATGGGAAAACGGCTTACATATGGAGGAGCTCGGAAGAGAAAACTAATGGTTTTCAAGACTGGTATTGGTCGTATTGAAGACCGAAAAATGGATGAACATACTATTTTATCCGAAGGAACTTCTATAGAAATAGAAGAGCGCTTTCTACACTATGATTTTAAGGATTTAACTACATATGTTAAAAAACTAAATTGGTATGCAACAAGAGAAATGCAGGACTATTTTGCAGGACTGTTTCCAGATCAATCGTTTGAAGCATCGAATGAAAAAATAAGTAAAATTAGAAATAAAAAAACAAAGTATTATAAAGCACCTATGTTTTTACGATGCTGGATTTTTTTTCTATATGCTTATTTGCTTAAGGGAAACTTTTTGAATGGTAAAGAAGGGTTTATTTATTCGTTTTTATATCATTTCTATTATCGAATGTTAGTTGATATGAAAATATATGAACAGATGAAGACCAATGCTCCATTCGAGGAAACAGGTGATTTGAAATAGATATAATGGCAAAGGGGAGTATAGTATGAAAAGCAATGAAATCCACTCCAAAATTAGTGTAATAATTCCTTGTTATAATGCAGAAGAGCTTATTAGAGAAACATTAAGATCTCTTGAGATGCAGACTTTTAGAGATTTTGAAGTAATTTGTATAAATGATGGTTCAATAGATAATACGATAGAAATAATTAATGAATTTACTAATCAAAGCAACTTAAAAATAAAGTGTTTTAGCCAAAAAAATGGAGGAGTAAGTCGTGCGCGTAACAGGGGTATTAAAGAGGCAAAATCAGATTATATTACTTTTTTAGACGCAGATGATGTTTATCATCCATATTTTTTAGAAGCCCTTTATAAACAGATGAGAACTGATATAGATACAGTATACTGCAAGTTAACAAGAAACTTAGAAACTCTTAATTTCAATAAATTGTCTAATTCATTAGTCCTTGTTTCTTCAGAAGAAAACAGAGATCAATTTATGAAAAAGGCGTTGTACAAAATGGGTATATATGGATTCTATTGTTACCTATACAAAAAGTCCATAATTGACGAATTTAATATAGTTTTTCCTGTAGATATTAAGTATGGAGAGGACAGAGAATTCATTTGGAAATACTTAACACATTGTAAAAAAGCAGCTTATGTGGATGAAACTCTTTACGGGTACCGAGATAACCCAATGTCGGTAGTAAATACCACTAATTGGAGAAGGACTGATGCCTTGACTTCAGTTATAAATACTGAGAAATATCTAAAAGTTAATAGATGTGAATTTTATGCTGAATTCAAACAATATATGTATGCTAGAAATATGTGGGCTGTAGCAAAAAATTTTACTCAAGGAAATAGAAAGGACTTGTTCTTGCTTTTAATCAAGGAGTATGATGTTGGAAGTCCTATGAAATATCTAAATAAAAATAGGAATAAATTGGTTGCACTTTCATCTATATTATATCGCATTCATCCAATGCTTTTTTTTAGAACAATAAGAATTTATTATTTTATTAAAAATTTGGTTACTTTATGATAGGTTTAATTTTTTTGTGATCTACATCAATTATAGTAGGTGTAAGTATACCTAATGTAAATAAATCATGTATTGGGCGTAAATTATATGCATCTATCATGTTTTTATTCCTTTATTCTTTTATTGCTCTTCGTGGTGTGAATGTAGCTACAGAGAAATGAGTGAAAATATTTAATTTGATAGTTAGTTACAATCTGAACTTGAGCAATCTCTATAAAGAGTACAAGTTTTGCCCCGCGATAAAATATGAAATATTTCCGTGGAGCATTTACAAACCGTAAATTTGAGTAGTTGAGATATAAGAGAATTGGAGTGTAAATAATGAAAATAAGTATTATTGTTCCTGTATACAACGTGAAAGCGTATATAGATAGATGTTTAGAGAGCCTAATTAGACAAGCATATAAAGATATAGAAATCATTCTTATTGATGATGGAAGCACAGATGGATCATCTGAAATTTGCGATACTTATGCATCATCGTATAAACATATCTCAGTAATTCATAAAGAAAACGAAGGGCTCTCAGAAGCTAGGAATACAGGTGTTAGAGTAGCAAGTGGTGATTACATTTTATTTGTTGATTCGGACGATTATATTGATGAAAATACATGTTTGTATTTTCATAGTAAATTAGGAAATAGAGATGCAGATATAATTGTTGGGAATATGAGAGTTGTCAATAACAGTGAAGTCAGGCACATGAATCATACTATTCAAGATAGTGAAAAAACTTGGTTAGGGCTAGAATATCTAAAAAGTGAATTAAAAAACAAAACTATGCATATGGCAGCAGTTTTGTGTCTATATAAACGCAAATTTTTAATCGAGAATGATTTGTTTTTTGAGTATGGTATTTTGCATGAAGATGAAGAATTTACCCCTAGAGTATTTTTAAAAGCTAAAGAAGTAATTGCAACTGATATAGTATTTTACAACCATATGATTCGAGAAGGTTCAATAACAACACAGAAGAACTTAAAAAGAAATGCTAAGTCTATAAGCATAATTTGTAATAAACTAGAACGATTCTTGGAAGATGTGAGGGATGAGGAACTCAAATATCTAGTACATGAACATTTGATAGATATTAGCTTTAAAGTTTTAATCGATGGTAAATTAATAGGAAAGAAAGATAAAGACCTCATTAATATAAAGTTTGTCAAGAAAAATGTAGTCTCGTTAAAGAACAAATTTAGATTATTTTTATTTAATATAAGTCCAAGGTTGCTGTATTCTGCAAATGCAGTAAAACAGATTATAAGGAAATTTCTTGAAGGGATAAGAAAGAAAAATGATAGAGAGTAGAGTAAAGTCAAGAAGTCAGTTGTACAAAAATAATTACTTAATAACAATTTCTATAATTGTATTGATTTTTTTAACTATATTCAATTCATCTAAACACAACGCATCGTTATCTAATGTCTTTCTAGCTATTATAATTTTTGCTCTTGGGATTTTATTTGATAGACCTACTATTCTTATTAAAAGAGTACATGTATATGGCACTTTTTTAATTTTATTAATTTTTTTATCGACTAGCATATCAAATTTTGGATATGCTGATGAATCTTTTAGGACTTTTCTTATATTCATCGCTTTGTTTATGGTGGTTTCGTCAATATCATTTAGCCAGAAATCAATAAGCCGAATTATTAGGACTTACATTATAACAACATTTATATGCTGTATTTTTGTAGTTTTCAATGCCTTTGCAGATGGATTAAATATAGGCACAAGGTATTCTCTTGTATTTATGGGGGTAAGAACAGATTCGAATTATATGACAGCATTTATTACACCAGGTATTTGTTTGGCACTTATACACTTAATAAATTCGAATAAAAATAGAGCTTTTTATACAGTTGTATCTGTATTGGGATTTACAACTATTCTATTAGCTAGTTCTAGAGGTTCATTTTTGACGCTTTTAATAATAACAGGTATTATTATAACTCATTTTATGTTGAAAAAGAAATTTTCTGTCGGAAAGATTGTTATATTTCTTGTTTTTTTACTAAGCATTGCATTCTTTTTTTTCTACATTCAAGGAAATGAAAAATATATTAGATTAACCGATTATGAAAGTTATGTCGATAATGTAAGATTACAGATTTGGTCCACAGGCATAGAACTATTTAATGAAAATAAGGTTATAGGTAATGGATTTAATTCGGCATCAAACTATACAAAAAGCCGAATAGGTTTCTACACACACAATAATTTTCTGGATATATTAATTGAACAAGGTGTTATGGGGATATTATTACACATACTTTTGTTTAGAAATATGCTAAAAGTTTCCCTAAAAAACAAAATATATATCTTGGTACTTATTCTAGCATTTTTTATTCCTTTATTTTTTATAAATGGATATGGGACGGCTACTTTTTGGACGCCGATGATATTTTGTCAATTAATAAGTGATTATTTAAAAAAAGAAGATATATTATTTTATGATTTGTATTAGGTATTGTAAATATACTTAAAATTTGGATTGTTAAAAAACGTGAAGATGCGAATAAAACTATAAGACTTACTAGGATAAATAAGAATTTACTAACAATCTTACCGCAGAAATATCACAGCATATAATAAAGATAGGCAAAGGAGTGGGGCTGACATGCTAATTAAAGATAGGCTAAGAAAATTATTGCCGTTGTCGCTTTGGAATAAACTAATTATCTTTAAAGTTAATGTAAAATCAATTAAGTATTATTTGTTAAGAGTTTTTCCTGTTAAGAGTAATAAAATAGTAATTGTAAATTATGAAGGGAAGGGATTTGGGGACAATGGAAAGTATATAGCCCAAGAATTATTAAAAAACAGTGATAAATATGAAATAGTATGGC
>DUUN01000839.1 GCA_012841535.1 Gallicola sp.
TCTATTCTTTTATATTCCAATAAAAAATAGTGCTAATGGATTTATTTCCATCAACACTATAAATTATAGAGCCTTTAAATATCTAAACCTTTAGTTTTTTACTTGCTCTTATAAAACCAAACCAGTTGGATGTTTTTAAATTGATTTAATGATAATATATATATAATTAATAATAAAGGAGCTAAATATGGAAAAATTAAAATTAGCATTGTTAGGTTGTGGTCACTTAAATGAAATAGTGGCAAAGGCATTAATGGATGGTTATCTTCCAGAATATGAACTTGTAGGAGTATTTGAAAGAGATTTTAATAAGGCTGTTAACTTTTCAAAAACCTATAATTGTACTCCATGTGAAACTATAGATGAATTAATGTCATTAAAACCAGATTATATTGCAGAAGCAGCATCTGTTGAGGCCATAAGAGAATATGGAGAAATAATATTAAGAAATGGTGCAAGTCTTATAGTATTATCAATAGGGGCTTTTGCAGACAAGGAGTTTTATGAACAAATAAAAAATACTGCATTTATGAACAAGAGAAAGGTATATATTGCCAGTGGTGCTGTAGGTGGATTTGATGTTTTAAGAACTGCTTCATTAATGAGCCCTATAACAGCGAAAATAAGTTCTAAAAAGTCTCCTAAATCATTGAAGAAAACCCCTCTTTATAAAGAAGGTTTGTTGGATATAAAAGAAAGTGAACAGGTATTTTCAGGTACTACAAAAGAGGCCATTGAAATATTACCAACTCATGTTAATGTAGCTGTTGCTACTGCCTTAGCAAGTGCAGGACCAGAGAACACACTTATGAAAATTAATGCATTGCCAGATTTTGTAGGTGATGAATATAAAATTGAAATTGAAGGCGAAGAAGTAAAAACGGATTTAAATATCTATTCTAAAACCAGTGATATTGCTGGGTGGAGTGTAGTATTTGTACTTCAAAATATTGTTTCGCCAATAGTATTTTAGGAGGAATTGATGTTTGAAAAATTAGTTGTAATAGAACCGGTAAGTTTAATTCCAGAGGCGGAGAAAAAACTATATGATTATGCAAAGGAAGTTATTATATATAATGATATTCCAAAGAATGCAGAAGAAATTATTAAACGCATAGGTAATGCCGATGGAGTTCTACTTAGCTACACAAGTAATATTGGTAAAGATGTATTGGATAAATGCTCCAATATAAAATATATAGGAATGTGTTGTAGTTTATATTCACCGGAAAGTGCCAATGTCGATATTCTAGCAGCAAATGAAAAGGGTATTGTTGTTTATGGAATTAGGGATTATGGTGACGAGGGAGTAGTTGAATATGTATTAAGTGAACTTATCCGTTACTTACATGGATTTGGAGAAAAGCAATGGAAAGAACTTCCTTTAGAATTAACAGATTTAAAAGTCGGTGTAATTGGACTTGGAACTTCAGGTAGAATGATTGCCAATACATTAAAATATATGGGAGCAGATTTATATTATTTTAGTAGAACTAGAAAAAAAGAAGAGGAAGAGAAAGGAATAGAATATTTACCTTTAGATGCTCTTCTAAAACATGTTGATGTAATTTTTACTTGTTTAAATAAAAATGTAATTTTAATGCAAGATAAGGAATTTGAAAGTTTTGGTAATGGAAAAATAATGTTTAATACTTCAATAGGTCCTTCTCATGATATAGACGCATTAAAAAGCTGGTTATCAGATGGGAGTAATGAATTTTTCTGTGACTCTTTAGGAGCATTAGGAGATGAGGAGTTATTAAACCATCCAAATGTTAACTGTATGAATGTTTCATCAGGTAGAACTAAACAGGCATTTGATAGACTAAGTGAGAAAGTAATTGAGAATATTGAAAAATTTTTAAACATGAAAAATAATTAAAATTATTTTCTATAGGATTTAAACATATTTATATTTATTCTAAAGGTATTCCAATTATAAAAATATTTAAATAGCTATAATAA
>DUUN01000436.1 GCA_012841535.1 Gallicola sp.
ACTTTTATTAATCCTTCCTTATACGCTTTACTAAATAGTAGTAAGTCGTTAATATTTGTTATTTGTTCTAATATTACTTTTGTCATTTTATTCATCACCTTTCCATGATGAATATTATATCAAAAAAGAGTATCTTTTAGTTATAAGAATTGGGGATTCTTATTTGCACACTATTGGGTACTCTTATTTAACCATTTATACGTTGATGTTTATAGCTTCAGATTCAAGAAACAAACATTAGGTATTAAGGTTTTTGAAACAACCGTTGATGGAGAAACAATGTATGATTATTCGGTTAGCCATTATTTGCTAATTGAAGGTAACCATTCACCTTATAAACACACTAGTGGACTAAAAATATATCCTAAAGCAGCTTTAGAAGCAGCTCTTGTTACTTTATTTCACTTGCTGCAAGGAAATGAATCTTCATATGAATGGGTAAAAAATAAACATTATGATGAAATTGAGGTGATTATATGGATCCAATAAAAGATAAGATAAATCAAATATTAGAAGAAACTAAAAAATTAGTGTCAGAAAAGAATTTTGAAAAGGCTATTAAAAACCTAGAAACAATTTTGGTTCTAGATCCTACTCATGAAGAAGCCGCATATGTTCTTTCTAAAATTAAAGATAGAGAAGTTACTACTAAAGTTTTAGAACCCAATGTTTTTATAGAAGATAATTTGTGGGGAGCTATGGTTGTAACAAAATATTATGTTGATGGCATTGAAGTTGCTAGAATAGCCGATAAAGGAAATAGACAATTAACTATACCAATTGGAAAGCATGAGTTATTTATAAAGTTTACATATTTTGGTGAATTCAGAAAAACTTTTGAAATAGCAACTAATAAAACAAAAGTTCACATAAGAACTTTTTATAAAAAATTAGGCTTTACTTTTTCAGCAGATGTATCGATATCTGATTGATAATTTGGTATTGATTTATTTAAGAGGTGATAATTTTGTCAGAAAAAAAATATGATGGTTGGGATGAGTTAGAGAATGTTGAGACCATAAATGAATCGGATCAAAAACATCAAAAGTTTAAAGAATGGGATAATATAATTGGTATCGATAATTCAGTGAGTGAATCTAATGACTCTAAAATTAATCTGACTAAACCTATTTATACGACTACAAATGGAACGAATACTCAATATTCAAAAGTGTGGGGAGTTATTGGAATTATTGGATTTGCAATATTTTTTGTTCTTGTAATCATACCATTGTTTTCTGGTGGTGGCAGTACAACGCTAACATCCGGTAGCGGATATAAAGTGGTTGGTAATGTTAATCTTTACGGTGACGGTGCTTATATAGATGCTAAGCTAAAAGTGACTCAATCAGGAGCGTATCAGGTTAATGTCTCAATATATTCAAGCTCAGGACAGTATTTGGGATCCAATAATCAGATTTATTATTTATCAGCTGGAGATGAGGCATCAGTATATTTTTATATCCCTAATATCATGAGCAGGGAAAAACCTACAAAGTATTCTGTCTCTGTAACGAAAGGTTGGTAGACTGAATAGCGTACTTTAGACAGTTGTCTTCGATATCCCCCTTTGTTAAGCCGATTTTTATAGGGGTGCGTAAAATAACATTAAGGGTGCGTAAAAATAGGTCAATGGTGCGCAATTGTATTAAAATAGGTCACTCAACCCATATTAGCACAACAGTGTTGATACAATTGTATCAACTTTAAAAAATAGGAAAATAGGGAGATAATCCCTTTTTTCTTTCTATAATATCAGTCTATGCATCACATAATAAATGTGATTTATAGACTTTTATCTTTATACTCCAAATAAAAACA
>DUUN01000547.1 GCA_012841535.1 Gallicola sp.
GAATGGGCTTTGCCGGACGTCCGTTACCGGGACAATACAAGGGTGAGAACTCTCTTTCAAACATCTCCCAATCAATTTTATTGGCAAGAATGAAGAGAGGGTGCTTGTGATTCAATGTACTTTCCAATGAAAAGAACAGGGAGTATTGTGAGCGATCTTGATGTTTTGCCATCATAATTTTCTGCAAGATTTATATCGCAAATGTACGAAAACTTGCAGATATAACCAAGAAAAAATATCTACTATTTTACTGTATATTAGACGATTGAATGCTTTTTAAGGCTTGACTAATTAAGTCATTTTTTCAACTTAACAAGTGGTCTAATTTTTGAGGAGTACTACATAAACTTATTTTTTATTTTCTATTACAATGAAAACGTTTTTATTTTTTTTAAATTTAGTTATTCTTATCTATAATATCTGAAAATATTAGTCTGAATTTTTTATCAAAGTTTTCAAGAGTTAATTCTTTTTGAGCATAAATATATGTTTCTAAACTCATTTTTTCTAGTTCACAATCATCTATCTCTTTTAATTTTAATAATGTGTTTATAACATTATCAACTTGAAAATTCGTTATTTCTATTATAAAGCGTTGGTAATCAAATCCTGTTTCTTTTGTTACAATCGGTATTATGCCATGGAGCATACAAGTGGCTATTCCTGAGTTCATTCCTTCAGAACAAGAAAGTGAAATTGCAAAACAATTTTTATTGGCTACTTCAGTTATAAATTGTTCGTCAAATACTGATATTTTTTTATGAAATATAATATTTTTCCCCGCTTCTTTTTTTAAATACTTTATTTCTTTTTCAGGTGCTCCATATACATTTAATGTGTAATCTGGAATTTTATTGAATACATCAATTAAAATATCTAATCCTTTGTGGATAATCCCATTCGATCCAAACCAAACAAAGCATTTCCTTTTTTCTGAAATATTTTTTTTAAATATAAATTTGTTATTATAGAAACCATTTATATTTATTCTGTAGAAAGAATCAAAATATTTCTTCATTGATTGAGCGTTAAATTCATTATTCATACAGATTCCAATGTTAGCCAAATTAAATTGTTCAATAGAATAAAATTGATCTCTTTTAATAGAAAAATTAGTTTTATAATTTGGATGTCTTTGTTTAAAATATGAAATTCTTTCATTAAATTTTTCGTTTACAATTTCCGGATTATTTTCAGTAATAAATAATATCTTGTTTTTTATGCTGTCATTTTTTGCCATCTCATAAAAAACCTTTCCAAACCCAATTAAATAATCGTATCTTCTGTCTTTTACATAATTCAAAGCTAACATATCATTGCAATAGCATACATCAATACAAAAATCTAATGAAATAAAAACATTAAGCATTTGATTAACATGAAAAACATTTGGATGAAATATATCAAGCTGTTCAAATGAAATATTTAGATTTTTTGTCGTATAGCAAAATAAAATTCTCTTTTGGTGTTTTAAGAGATTAAGATTGATATTGGAAATCAATGTCGAGCTATTACTACTCACTGTGATATATCCAAAAAACTTTCGAAAACCATTCCTAAAGATAGGTATTTTAAATAATAGAGCTAATAATTTATTTTTCATATATATTATGGTTTGTTATTTTATTAAGTTTTGTCTTTATAGCTGTAAAGAATCTTTTTTCTTTAATCGCACGTATTATATTGTTTCGATTGAATTTATCTACAAAAATCACACATTTAAAATCAATTTCTGAAAATAGATTATATATAAATATATCAAATTTATTAAGTTTGATGAATTCCACTTTGTCATATAGTTCAGGATTATTTTTGCTTCTCACAATAATATTACATTTTCTGAATTTATTTTTCATTATAAAATGATTATTTTTTATTGATGCATGACTTTTAAGGGAATCTTCTACAGTAATACTATAATCTGTGAAATATTTTGGATATAGATAGACAGATAAAGGTATTTGAGCGTTATTTGTTACAAAATATTTATAGATGAATGCATCTGTATTTTGATCTATTAACTTTAGTATTCTTGGATGACTCATTTTTTGAGAAAATATTTCAAATTCTGATAGGCCTGGAGTTTTCCCTTCAAAATCAACAATTTTAAAGGAGAGTGAAGAAATTCCCATTTTATTTACTTGAAATTCTGAAGGGGCTCCATTTTTTTTGAAATTTGATAGATTTATATAACTTCCATCATCTAATTCAAGTTCTCCGCTTAATATGTTGTTATTTAAGTCAGGATTATCATACAATACTATTGAATAAATGTTTATAGGCTGAGGAAATTTAATGGTTATTTTTTTCTGTTTGTCAGCTATGGAGGGAATCCAAACACAATTATAATATTCAACATTATACCTCTTATTAATAGTAATATCTTGGACATCAAAAAGTTTAAAGTCATTTAAATGTTTTGGGTCGCCACTTGAAACTTCAAATTTTGCACTAAAGGCCAAATTATCAATCCTTCTATTCCAGAAAACCTGATCAGAGTTAATAGCATTAAGAGCCTTTAAATAAACGATAGTTGTCCAATGTTTTGATGAAGCTTTATACAATGGATTAAAAAAAATAGAATGAGTAAGAATATCATTATGTACCGGAATCCTTATCCTTGCATCCCATTCATAAAAAGGCACATCTGTGTCGTATTTTTTGTTTTGCTGATCTGTTGGTTTTTTCGTTGAAAGAAGATTGATGTTATAAAAATCATTAGGTGCATTATAAGAGGTTTCGTATGCAAATCCTTTCCAAATAATGCAATTACTAAACTTTTTCTCTTTTTTTAATTCTCCTATACTTTCATCAAAAAGTATGGAATACAAACGATGATCCCTATGGAAATCAAAATCCGAGCATACAATCAATTGTGGGGATAATTTCAATATAATACTTTTTATGGTTTCTTTTATTTTATGTCGATCATTTAAAGATGATGTTCCTGTAATATCTGATGTATCCGATTGTTTTCTTTCAGGAAAATCTAAAAAGAATATATTTTCATTAGAAACGCCTAATTCTTTACATGACTTAATAGCTTCAAGTTTTCTTTTTTCACCATATCCAAATGAGTTGGAATCAGTAAAATAAACGACATATGTTTTTATATTGGCTCTGTTTAATCCATACAGCA
>DUUN01000063.1 GCA_012841535.1 Gallicola sp.
CTGCCATAATCTCTTTATTATCCTATTGTTAATTCAACTAATGAAGACCTTTGGAAATGAAAAAAGGGATTTTATCCCTATTTTCATAAATATTTAGTTAATTCTAGTGGATTGATGATCTAATCTGTGTTAGGGCGACCATTTTAATACAATTCGTACCCCTCTCAAAAAGTTCGTACCCCTAATCTGTTTTTTCGTACCCTTACTGTTTGGCAATAACTACCTATTTTAATATGAGTGCATACATTGATTGGTTTTACTCTTGGATAGCAATTCCTACTTGTGTTTTATATTCTCGTAAACTTTCCTTGAAAGTGTTTATCATTTCTATAACAAACTTGTTAGTTGCATTCGTAATATTTATCATAGGTATTAAACGATTTTGATTATATTCTAATACATATTTTGAATCTTTAAACTTATCAACAATTACATTGTTTTGAAATATCATATGGACAACCTTAATTCGATAATTATTAATTTCATCAAACTTGTCCAAAATCTTAGGATCTATAACTTGTATTTTTCTGAGCTCTTTAGTTAACTTGCCTAATGTATACTTGTCTTTATAAGTTTTGTCATAATAGTTATCATATGATTTGCAGATTTTTTCAACGTTTTCTTTAGTAATTTCTGATGCTTCTATTTCAGTAACGCTTTTGTAGTAACAAATAAGTTTTCTTAAATTAAATTCTAACATTTGTGCAATTTCAATAAAGAATCCGATATTAGCATAAAAAGCAATTCTAATATAGTTATCATCTTTAGAAATATCTAAATTGTACTGTATTGTAATTTTTTCTTTACTTTCTGTTTCCATTATTTTTCACCCTTTTAAATTAGAAAATACAAATCGTACCCCTACACTCATTTTTCGCACCCTAGCAAATAATCTTCTTCTATATACAAAGTTGCTAAAACAAATGAAAGGAAACTTAATTTTCCATAATTATCAATTTTGAATAAAATCTTATACTAGGAGAAGATTAAATTTTTTCTTTGAAAAACCAAAATTCTTTATTTTTGATTGAAAACTTTTGATACTGAATCGAATGAGAATTTGAAAATTCAAATCCAGTTGTCATATATGTTCCCATTATTGATTTTGCTGAATTACCACTTACATTGTAGTTAAAACCAGAATTTATCATTGCACCATGATGCATCGGTAATTGTGCTCTTGTTGTTGAAGGTCTTGGATTTTTTGTATAAACAAAAGAGTCAGTAAGAAAAATAAAATAACAGCCTTTTACTTTAGGAGTGTTTACCTTGTGATAATCTAAATTACACATATCAATATAAGAGTAGATGATTCCGTTATCTGGAGCACCATCACTTTCTTTCTTATATTTTAATTCAAAAAGATGCAATCTTTCAGTAGTGTTTTTTGTATATTTAATTACTATATCTACATAATTCTTATTCCCATTGATTGGCATATTTTTTTCCAAAGCAACTTGGAATCTCTCGTCAATTTCATAAGTATGTATTTGTAATAAATCGTCAAGTATTCCAGATAGATGAAGCTGAAATGTAGCTTCTAAACCTACTTCAATAAATCCATTCACCAACTTATTTATGTATATATCCATCTCTTCTATGATAGCTTTATCAACTCTAGTATCTACATCTAAATTAAAAACATTTGCTTCTTTCATAATTATCTATCCCTTTTATTGACTATATTCATATACCATATAGTCTCTCTATTTACTAAATTCCCTGCACATAAGCTACCTATAACTAAGTTCTACCCATTAATTATTTCTTAATGGAATACCCCAATACAACTTTTTCCCAACGTTTCTGATTTTTTCATTAATGCACAAAAAAGATGGAATATTATCTTCATCTACATAATCATATATTGCTATTTTAAA
>DUUN01000171.1 GCA_012841535.1 Gallicola sp.
AATTTGATATCACTACTCAATATCTTATCTTCTCCTTTCTTTTACCACATCAAATGCCTCTTTTATGTTATATTTATTACTATATATCGTGTTTTATAATTTATATACCACTATATATTGTATGTATTGTTAATCAATTTTTACACCAATATATTCTAAAACCTCTTTCATTCCTAGTCCACCTTCAGAAATAGGTTTCATACAATATTCCCACAATTTTGGGTGAGTCTGTTTTAACAATTGAAATCTATTTGGTTCTTTTTCAAGATGACAACCATATCCACAAAATACACATCCTGTTCTACTTAAACCAGTAGTTTTATATATTCCGTTTTCTTCAATAATGTCTCCATATACTGAAGCATAAGGAATGTTAAAGTCTTTTATGTATTTTAAGACATCTTGTTCAGTCCAAAATGATATTGGTTGAGAACTTGGACTGCCCTTATCAAAAGCATTACAACCAGTTTTAATCCAATTGTTTTTTCTTTGTTTACTTTCACAAGCCATAGTTCCAATTATGGGATACAATCCACTTTTCTTTGTAAATTTCTTTGCTGGAGTTTTTTTCATTACTGTGCAACACTCATTTGATATTTTAAATGGTGAGTCAATTAAATATTTCCACTTTTCCATATTATATATTCCCATATCTATGTTTTCATCGAAACATCTCCACGCCCAACATTCTTTACCATGTTTCTTTACGTCATGTATTTGTCTACTTATAGTTTTGCTTATTAATGGATAACCATGTTTCAATAGAACTTCCTTAAATGTAATTCTATTTCCTTGTTTATCTTTTGGATAATCAACGACTAATTCTACTTCAATGTTGTATTTATCTTCCAAAAAATTAACATAATCTTTTGTATGTTTTTTTAATTCAGGATATTCCAATCCAGTATCTGAAAACCATAAAATTAATTTATAATTAAATGATTTACAAACTCTCGCAGATAAGTCTGCTAGAACAGTGCTATCCTTTCCTCCACTAAATGAAACGTAACATTTACCTTCATGAAACTGATACCATTCAATTATTCTTGTTTGAGTTACTTGAATTTTTCTTTCTAAACTCCAAGCTTGCATTTCTTTCAAATCTTCATTCGTGTGTTTATTTTCTTTATTATCTATGTTCTTATCCTCCTACTCCTTATGGTTTTATATTACTATTTATAGCATAAAATATTTGTTTCATCGCATATCTGTTATAGTTTAATATTATTACTAAAAAGCGTATGGAATCGTTCTTTGCTTGGGAAATTACAATTCAAATTTCGGTTCTTTGCTATACTTTTTAATTAAATCATTTGCTAGTTTTTTAATCGTTTCGCTAGTTTCTTTTGTTTCCACTAATCCTTTTAGAAAGGTAATTGAATAATCTTTATCTATGTAATTCACCAATGTTTCAATAGTGCCTATACATCCAAGATAATACATATCATACATACCTTGTTGCTTCATTATGTTATCCATGATTTCATCTTTTGCAATTTGTATTTCTGACTTCTTTTTAATAAAACAATCTCTTAGTTCCATTTTTAATTTCTCCTTTTATTTTCGCTTAAAAGCGTTAATTG
>DUUN01000435.1 GCA_012841535.1 Gallicola sp.
CCCCAATACTTTTTTTAAGAAGTCATTCTCCAATTGAAGTTGACCAACTTTTTTGAATAGAGCGTCTTTCTCTTTATCATCATCGTTTTTTGATGCCCCCTTCTCAAAAACTGTACTAGCGTTGGATAAAAATTGACTCTTCCAGGTGGATATCTGACTCGGGTGGATCTCGTACTTCCGACCGATTTCCCGGACTGTTTCTCTTTCTTGTAAAACCTCCAAGACAACCTTGGTTTTAAAGCTTGGACTGTAAGTTTTTCTTTTCTTCATAACAACAAATTTAATTATTTAATTCTAATTATTATTGTTGTCTAAGATTTGGGGGTAATTATATAAGTATCGATTTAAATTTAAATGAAAGTTTAGTAGTTATAACTAGTTTAGCAGTAAAAAGGGCTGCCATTACTGGTGGTGCATATAGTGCTGTAGGTAAAAATGTTGAAGCTCCACTTATGCTTACATTGTGTAAATTATTTAATGTTTCAGAAGATAATTATTGTTTGAAATTAAAAAATGATGGCGAAGAAATAGATGAAGAAGATCTACCTACTTTTGAAAGAGAAATAGATTTTTACTTACTTAGTGATGAAAATATTCATAAATGTGAAGTTAAATTAATGGGTAGAGGTAATCCTGAAAGTGCTGATGCAGTTATTGCTAGAGATAGTGCTGTATTTGTTGCAAACACTTTATCCCAAACAAATAAAAATCAGTTAAATTCTCTTGGAATTAATTGGGTTGAATTACGTTCAGAAAATGGTTACAAAAGGTTTAAATTAGCACTTGATAACTTAGATATTCCTTATACTGATAATGAATATAATTTAGAAGATGATCTTGAACATATAATTGATGAAATCTTAGATCTTTGATAAATCAAAATAAAATAAATAAAGCTGGTTGTTACACCAGATTTAATTTTTTTATTTATAATTCTGGGATGAGTGAAATCCCCCACCTTTAGGCGTGTGGTATGTGGTATGTTGAGTCTGTCATTTTAATCTTGGAAACTTGTTACTTTTCCGTTTTCAAAATATATATATAAATCATATCTGCTATATACCCATTGTTCGTGAGTACCCCACGATCCTACAGTTCTATTAATATCATCGGGTTCGCCTATGCTATCTTTAATCATATCTTTAGTCATTCCAATAGCATAATAACCTTCACCAACTAATTTACCATAATAGGGACCATACTTCTTTATCATAGCTTCTAGTTTTTCTTCAGCAGCTTTCTTTTCAGCAGCTTCTCTTTCTTTTGCAATTCTTTCTCTTTCTTTTTCAGCTTCTTTTTCAGCTATTTTCTTGGCTTCTTCTTCAGCTTCTTTTTTCAAAACTACTTCTCTATCTAATATATTTTTTCTTAGGTCTTCTCTTTTTTTTACCAATAAATTATAATCGTTCCTTTTTTTCTCAACATCTGTAATTAATGAATTTTTTTCTGTATAACCTACTTTACCATCAAATTCAATTTTATATTTATCACCTAAATCTTCAAGTAAAATTACTACTGTATCAGAGGGTAATATTTCACTATCTTTCCTAAGTTTTTTATCAGGATAAATAAGAGTTAATGGTTTAGTATGTAAGATATTAGAATTGCTATCAAAATTTAAATTTTTTTCCTGTATTAGTTCATATATTAATTTCTCATTATGTAAATAATCATTAATTAGTTGTAAATGCTCTATCATTTCATCATTTTTATCTATAAGACTGTTTAAGCTATCAATTTTCATCTGATAATTAGTACCTTGAGAAAATACACTTAATGATAAAATTGTTAAAATTATTGTGAAATACTGCTTCATTAATCTTTATTTTTTAATGGTTAAAATATTGGCATTTCGACAAAGTTACTGAAATTTCTATTTAAACAACTTTTTTATCTGTTTATTTTTCTAATTGTATTCATTCAATCAATAAAGTGATTATTATAAAATTTATCAACTACATCAGCTACTAATATTGTAGCTACTCCTACTAATAAGAAGAATAATATGATTCTTCAATATGCTATTAAAAAAAATTATTATTGTACTCTTTTTCATTTTGATTCTTTGTTTTTACGGTTAAAAATTTGTGCTAACTTGGTTGGTATTATACTACTCCCCTTTCTTAGACAATTTCTATACTAATTTAAGTTGGTTCCTTGACTCGCCCAATTGGGCGAGTCAAGGAACTACGCTGCCAAAAAATACATTTGCTCCGGCTTTTTATATTCCGGAGATTGATGAGGTCTTTCAGCATTATAAAATTTCATGTAATCCTTTATTTTATGATATAATTCCAACCCATTTTCTGATGGTTCGAGATAAAGCTTCTCGTATTTAATATTTCGCCGGAACCTTTCTATAAATATATTATCGATTGCCCGGCCCTTTCCATCCATACTCGGCTTTAAATCCTGATATGAAGCTATAAACTCCGTGAAAATGGGACTAGTGAACCGACTACCTTGATCTGTATTGAGTATTTTGGGAGCACCATAACGATTTATTGCTGTTTCAAGGC
>DUUN01000519.1 GCA_012841535.1 Gallicola sp.
ATAACGAATTAGCAAAAACAGATAATAAAACTAAAGTTTTAAGAAATGGCGAATATGTATTGACCGTTGGTGATATTCAAAAAGGTGATGAATACGAAGTATCTAATGAAAGAGGAAAACAAATATTAAGTCATCCAAAGAATTTGGCAATGTTAATTGAAATAGTTAAAGAAGAAGTAAAAGAACCGATAGAAGATAAAGAAGTAGAAAAGATGGTAGAAGAAACCAAAAAGAAAACTACCAAAAAGAAAACAACTACTAAAAAGAAAGCAGTAAAGAAAAAATAAAAGAGAGGCGACAGTATATGGCTAGAGGAAAGAAAGTGAATAATGGTGAAGAAACAGTAAAATTCATTGATGATATAAACAAATTATATAAAGAAACACAAGAAATGACTAGGCTTGAATTAGTAAAAATGATTTACGATTTACAGAACGAAAATAAAGAATTAGATAATTGGCTTATAGAAAAAGGCCTTAAAACAAAAACAACTAAAGAATTAGAATAAAAATACTTTAAATAAAAAGAGAGGTGATTATATATGGAAATAATCAACATTGATATAAATGAATTAAAACCATATAAGAATAATCCAAGAAATAATGATGAAGCAGTAGAATATGTGGCTAACTCAATAAAAGAGTTCGGATTTAAAGTTCCAATTATATTAGATAAGGACTATGAAATAATAGCTGGACATACAAGATTAAAAGCGGCACAACAATTAGGGTTAAAAGAAGTGCCTATAATAATTGCTGATGATCTAACAGAAGAACAAGTAAAGGCATTTAGATTAGCAGATAATAAAGTTGGGGAAATAGCAACTTGGGATTTAGATTTACTAGATTTAGAGTTAGGAAACATAGTTGATTTAGATATGAATAAATTTGGCTTTGATTTATTTAAAGATGAAAAAGAAGTGGAAGAAGATAACTATGATGTAGATAAGGCATTAGTAGAATTAGAACCTAAAGCAAAATTAGGTGATATCTACCAACTTGGCAATCATAGGTTAATGTGTGGTGATAGTACAAGTGAAGAAGATGTAGAAAAACTAATGAGCGGAGAAACAATAAAATGCGTTTTTACAAGTCCTCCATATAATATGAACGCAAATATGTATGCAAATTATAAAGATAATTTGGAAAGTAATGAATACATTGATTTTAATTTAAAAGTAATAAAAAATATAAAAAAACATTTAAAAGGGTTTTTATTTTGGAACATTAGTTATAATAAAAATTCTAGAAATGAATTTCTAATAATTGCAAATAAAATATGTGAACTATTAAACTTTAAAGAAATGATAATATGGAATAAAAAGAAAGCAACGCCAATAAGAAGTAATGAAATACTAACAAGAACTTATGAAGATATATTCTTATATGAAACTGATGAAGAAAACAGATGTGAAATAATAAACTTATATGAAAGTGAAAGAGGATTGTTATATAATAAAGAAAGAAACAAAATAATAAAAAATTATTGGGAAATAAGTGTAGATAATAATACTCAATTAAATAATCATAAAGCATGTTTTCCAGTTAAATTACCAGCTCAAGCAATTGAACTTACAACTAATGAAAATGATATTGTAATGGATTGTTTTGGCGGTAGTGGTTCAACATTAATTGCTTGTGAACAATTAAACAGAAAATGTTATATGATGGAACTAGACCCATTATACTGTGATGTAATAATAAACAGATGGGAAACATTTACTGGACAAAAAGCAGTATTAATTGAAAGAAAGGAAAATTAATAATGATAGAAAAAGTAAACAAATATCATCCTGATAAAGTGGCGGATAGAATAGCAGGAGCATTAGTGGATTATTGCTATACAATAGAAGAAAGACCAAAGTGTGCATTTGAAGTATTATTAGGACACGGA
>DUUN01000607.1 GCA_012841535.1 Gallicola sp.
AATGGATTGATAAAAAAGATATCTTTAATTATGATCTAGCACCTGCCGATATTGAATTGGCGGAACATGTTAAAAAATTATAGTATAGTTTCTTATAAACAAAAAAGAATTACTATTTGTGAAGTTCATTTAGGGATTTAATAAAAAATGTTTAGATGACACTTTCAAATGGAACAAAAAAATAACCACATTGGAGTTAATTACTCTAGTGTGGTTATTTTTATATTTATTTTTCTTATAACATTGAATTAATATTTTTTTTATTGTATAATTAGTCTGTATTTAGACTAAAAGGAGGCTAATGTAATGAATAACAAAGATAACAAAGTAAATGACGATAAGGTATATTTAGATACATATGTATTGCAACAAGATATGAGAATTAGATTACCTAAATCAATTTTAAATAATTTACCTGTTGAGAAAGGTAATACAAAATTTGCTATTTATTTAAATAAAGCAACTAATGAAATAATTCTTCAAATTACTGAAGAAGGAATGGAGGCGAAAAATGAATAAAGCTAAATTGAAAAAAGCAGGAACATTTCAATTAAATAAAGGTGAACCAATTCATGGTTGGTATTCATATGTTGAAGGATATTCTTCTTGCCTAATTACTGATGAATTAGATAATATTAATGATTTAGAAATAAAATCTATTTATGATCCATTTGGAGGAACTGGAACTACTCCATTAGTAGCTTCTCAAAGAAATATTGATGCATATTACAGTGAATCAAACCCATATATGTTGACTGTTATAGATGCAAAAATAAATTCAGTAAAAGAATTAATTGACTCAAAAATAGGTACAAAAATTTTAAAAAAATTTAAAAAGGATATTGAAAGTAAAGAATTTAATGAACCTTCTGAACAATTAAGTTGGAATGGATTTGAGAAATTTTTTGATAATACATCATTATTCCATTTATTAGAAATTAAAAAAATGATTGAAGATGTTAATGAAGAAAATTCTAAAAAAATTTTAATGGTTGCTTTATCTTCTATTACTGTTTTAGTCTCTAAAATGATTCGTAGAGGAGATTTAAGATATGCAACTGAAAAAGAAAAACCTGAGCCCATAAATGTTATCGATGCATTTCTTTGTAAGTTAGATTCAATAATAGATGATATTGAAAATTTTGGTAATACCGTTCAAAAAAATGCCACATTACTTAGTCCTGATGCTAGAGATATTAATGTTGAAAATGTAATTGATTGTGTAATTACATCTCCACCATATCTAAATGGAACAAACTATATTAGAAACACTAAATTAGAATTAAAATTAAATGATTTTTTAGAAGATGAAAAAGATATGCCTAAACTTCATTCAAAAGGAATAGTTGCTGGTATAAATAATGTTTCAAAAAGAAATGCCGATTTTGAAGTATTAGAATTTGTAAAACCATATATTGAAGAACTAACTCCAGTTGTTTATGACAGTAGAATAACTAAAATGGTTGGTGCGTATTTTAATGATATGAATGATGTAATAAATAAACTTTCAATTGCAATGAAAGATAATGGTATTTTTATAATGGATATTGGAGATTCTCAATTTGCAGGAGTTCATATTCCAACTCACGATATTTTGGAAATTATATGTAATAATCATGGATTTGAAAAATACGATGAAACTATTCTTCGAGAAAGAAGATCGAAAAACAACATGGTTTTATCACAAAGGATATTAAGATTTAGACTTCATAAACAAACAAATGCTGAACAAACAGAACAAAATGCAATAGAAAATACATTTAAATTATCAGAAACTTCTAGCTTTAAAAATGATGCAATAACATTTATGACTGATATGCCATATAAAAAAGAACCATATTCTGGAAGAAATTGGGGGCATCCTTGGCATTCGTTATGTTCATATCATGGTAAATTAAAACCTGCTATCGCACATTTTCTTATTAAAAATTTTACTAAACAAGGGGATACTATTTTAGATCCTCTATCTGGAGTAGGAACAATTCCTTTTGAGGCTTGCCTCCAAGGAAGAATTGGAATTGGAAATGATTTAAGTGAAATGGCATATGTTGTAACAAAAGCAAAGTTGGAAAAAGCAGATATAGAAAAAGTATTTAAGGTTGTTGATAAATTAGAAAACTATATTGAAAAAAATAAAAATGAAAATAGTACGAGCATTCTAATAGAAGAAAATTCCCAATTTGGCTTTAATGGAAAATTAGAAAGTTATTTTCATCCTGATACATTTAAAGAACTACTATGTGCTCGTGAATATTTTATTACAAAAATGCCTAATATTTCATCCGAAGAAGCAATGGTGTTTTCAGCTTTCTTACATGTCTTACATGGTAATAGACCATACGCTTTATCAAGAACTTCACATCCATTAACTCCTTATGCACCAAAAGGAGAATTTATATATAAAAATGTAATCGAACATATCAAAGATAAAATAAATGCATCTTATAAAAAAGGAGATTTTGAAAATTATACTCCAGGAATGGCTATATATGGTGACTATTCTAAAATTAAAGGTTTAACAGAAAAAGTTGATTGGATAATTTGTTCACCACCTTTTGCTGATTCGATTAAATTTTATATGCAAAATTGGATGAGACTATGGCTATGTGGTTGGACACCTCAGGATTTTAAAGAAGCAGACAAAAACTTTTTAGATGTTAAACAAAGAAAAGATTTTAGTGTTTATACCTCATTCTTTAAAATGTGTAGTAAAGTATTAAAACCTAATGGAAAAGTAATATTACATTTAGGTAAAACAGATAAAATAGATATGGCAGAAGAATTA
>DUUN01000826.1 GCA_012841535.1 Gallicola sp.
ATTGAATATTTAGCAGCCACATCACTGGTATCACCACATGGCTTAAATTGATTAACATCAATGCCATTGTGTATTGTAGTAATAGGATAATTATTCATAAATGATTTCTCTATTTCTGATTTAAGCCAATCAGACACTGAAACAATTGTTAAATTTTTAAGTGAAGTAAATAATTTTCTCTTACTTTCAAAATTTTTATATGATCTATCTATTAATATACTACTTGGATAAGACTTCTTTAATGGGCATGATTCACAATGTGTTAGCCATTTTTCACATCCCGCTTCTGTATAGTGTGCACAATGTCCGGTATATGCCCAACAGTCATGGAAAGTCCACACTACCGGAATATTTTTTTTTGACAAATACTGAAATAAAAGATTGATGTTAATGTAATAACCATGAATATCGTGTAAATGCACCAAGTCAGGTCTTATTTTATCCAGTTTATTTAAAAAAGATTTTGTGGCATAATAAGAAGCAAATCCATGTTTATCAAATAGTCTAGTTTGCAAAACATGATTATAAACAGAGAGATTGCCTCCAATCTTAATAATCTTTGAAGAGCTTTCATTTGCAGCTCTACCATAAGCAATAATTGATTCCCAACCTTCCCTTTGAACTAATTTACCCAATTTTTCCATTGTACGCCCAATAGAACTTCTATTAACTTCAGTGCCAATTCTTAGTATTTTCATGATTCGAAACAAATTTACAATACACAATTTAATTAGGATATGCTTATTAAAGCCCAATCAGGCACACAATTTCATATGTGCTCTATGGAGATGATGCCTAAAGTTTTTTTTAATATGTCTCGCTCTATCTCGGCATCATTTAGGCGCTTTTCAAGTTCTACTATTCTCTTGTTCTCTTCGCTAAGAGACCGGATGCCGTTTCCGGGGAAACTTGAGTCTCCTTTGTCTTGGAATTCTTTACGCCACCGGTATAACAAAAATGGCTCGATTCCTAATTCTTGTGCAAGTTCCGAAACATTTTTGCGATCAAAACTTAACTTGACTGCATTTTCTTTAAATGCTTTGTCAAAATGCATACGTTGTTTTCTCATGATACACAAAAGTAAGCTCTTGTGCTTATCTAATTGTCCAATCTAAGTTAGCAACTCCATACAAACCCTATGCTAATAAAATAAGTGTGTTTGCAACCCGTGCCATTTGATATCCCAATCACTTCCAATCTTTATTGATTCCGATTGACTTTTACGGGCGTGTCTGCCATAGGCAATAAAACTCTCCCAATCAGCCGCAATGGCTATTTGTCCTATCTCTTCAGCAATGCGACCTGTGGAGCCGGAGTTAACGACGGAGTTTATTTGGAGAAGTTTATTCATCTTAATTTCATTGTAGATGATTTTTGTATAGTAAACTATTTTATAATTCGACATAAATACGTCCAATTTTTATTGTTTAATGGTTAGATTAAGTTGTTGAGCATGAGTTAATCGTTTCGAATCAATTATTTTAGCAACTGTTTTCATTCCATTTTTTGCTAATTCTCCCATTTTTGGATAATTATTCATTGCGAAAGTTAGAACATCTACAATACTTTCAACGGATTTTGGTCTTATTTCTTTACAATTAAAATCATCTTTCATTAAGGCAGGTATTCCTCCAACAAAAGTTGTAATTATTGGTAAACCAAAAATCATTGCTTCATATAAAGTTCTCGGAAATCCTTCATGATAGGTGGGTAATATATAAATATCTGAATTTTGATAACATTCTTTTATTTCCGATGAATTATAGATAGCACCAGTAAACTTCACTAAATTTTCAATTTCTAAATTATTTACTATTTCTTTTGCTTTCCCCATAAATTCTCCATCTCCAACTATTGTTAGAATAAAGTTCTTTTTTTGTTTTTTTAAAATATATGCAGCTTTTAATAATTCCTCTAACCCTTTCTCCTTATCCAATCTTCCTAAAAATAAAATATTATATATGTCTTTTTCTTTATATTCCCTATTAGTAACGATATCCTTTTCATCAAAGGGAATCATGGGCCGAATAGTATTAGCAATATTTTTGCCTACAATGCTGTTAACAAACTGCGTAAAATAATCTGAAACGGTAAAAATAGTATATGCGTTTTTGTATATCCAGCGAGAGACTCTGTCATTCAATCCTTGCATACCCCTTATATATAAACCATATTTTTTGCCAAATAATTTAGATAAAATAGCAACGTATTTGAATGAAGTAGGATAAAAAATATATACAAAATCCGTTTTTAAAACAGCAGGAATAACTTTTAAATATAATAGAAAATAGTTTAATACTTTATTTTTTCTCCTCTTAAGTCCGTCTACTTTCATTCCATTTTGTTTTATCCCAAAAACATGAACAGTGTTGTCAAACGGAGGTAGTTTTTGTCCGAAAAATGTAATTTCATTACCTAAATTTCTTAATTCTTTTGCAAAATTCCCTGTTTTTGTTTCTACTAAAAAATCATTTCCTGAAGAATTCATTCCTGAATTATCAAACAATAAAATTTTCATAACTACGTCAAATAAAGAACCCCAGTAATTTGTAAAATAACAAAGCTAATAATAGTAGTTGCGTTAATTAGTTTTTTTTCACTTAAACTGATATTTTCATAAATAATAAAAAATAAAATATAAAACACACAA
>DUUN01000388.1 GCA_012841535.1 Gallicola sp.
ATAAAAGAAGATTCTCAGCATTGGGTAATTTGACGATTGATGAATTTTGGAAACTGTATAATATTAAAAAACAATTAATTAAAAATGTCGCTTAATTTTTTGTCTCAAATAAGTTGGCAATTCCATATGTAGCCTTCCCTATTTGAGCAAAAGTTTAATGATGTCATCGTTACAAAATCTATTAATGTTCGTTTGTATGGAAATACAATTAGATTGGTAAAATCATTTTTCGAATCGTGTAATATTTCCATCAAGAAATATAAAACTATAAAAGCTAAATTTCGTCCTATACTTAAATATCGAAAGAGAGGTATTAAATTATATCAGAAAATGATTTACTCAATTTTTTATCTTCCAGATTTTGTTTCATTCTACATCTTTAAAATCTTAATCAGAAATTGATATGTTTTTAAGAAAATATGCTTCTCTAGCTATCCTTTTGGGCCCAATTTTAGATCCATATATAATTGGAACTACACCTTTGAGTTCTTTATTTCTTTTTTTTAGTGCTTTCATACTATTAATATTTAGAAATGGGAAGTTTGATATTCCAAAGAATTATTTGCCATTTGCTATTTATTCTTTTACTATTCCTGTATTTGTTGCTATTTTTTTAGGGTATATAAATCATTTAACATCTTCATTTGCTTCTACCTTCTTCTTTTCAATATGTTTTGTATTACTTTCATCCTGTATAGATTATCAATATGTAAAAAAATATTACAAATATTTGGTGCTATTCTGTTGTGCAATCTTTATTTCGCAAGAATTAATGTATTACTCCTTAGGGTATAGATTTTCAGGGCTAATTCCTTTTTTTAAGATAAAGTATAATTATACAGATATGTCTTCATTTATTTTACATCAAATGAATTGGAAAAGGAGTTCTTCTATTTTTCTTGAACCAGCACATTTCGCTCAGTATTTACTGCCATATCTTGCGATTGAAATAGGGCATTTATATGACTCAAAAAAGTTGGCAAGCAAAATGTCAATCTTCATTTCTGTGATTCTATTATTAACTTGGTCAGGAAATGCAATAGTCGTAGCTTCTTTGTTATGGTTAATATATTTAATTGTATTAAAGATGAATGTTTTAAAAAAAATAACCATTCTTATTCCTTTAGTTATCGTTTTCTCATTTTCCTTTTTTAATTATATTTCTAATACAGAAAAGGGAATAAGTTTATTAAATAGGACTAAAGAATTAAAAATTGATCCAGAGAATATTTCATCAGGTTCAATTAGAATTTATCGAGGTTACTTTGTATATAAAGATATCCCAACTATTGCAAAAGTTTTTGGAGTTGGGGCAGGTGGTGTTGCTGATGCAATTGATCATACACCTGCCAAATTGATGTTCTTTGATTATGAAAGGTATTTAAATAATATTCAAACACTACTAATCGGATATGGTATTATTGGTACTTTATTATTTTTTATTTTCCTGTTGTATCTTTTCAGAAAAAATAGTTTTAGCGGAAAAATGATTCTATTAGTTTTTTTTACACTTAGTTTTATGGAATCATTTTTTAATACATCAAAAATGATAATGATGTTAGGACTTGCTTTTATGTTTTTAAAATATGTTAAAAAATCACTAACTTTAGAATCTCAACTATGAGCCATTGATGTGGTCACATATATTAAGTGTCACAAAAGATATTAATCAGGTTTTTAATCCATTTTTGTTTTATTATTTGTCATATAGTAATGCGAGTACAAGTGCTTAATTATTATGCATTCAACGAGACAATCGCTAAGAAATGATGAAATAAGAACAGTAATGGTATGATATAACATTAAAAGTATAAAAAAATAAGTGAGATGTTTTTAA
>DUUN01000016.1 GCA_012841535.1 Gallicola sp.
GTTCAAAGATTATATCGTGTAGGTACAAGTGGTGATTGGATATCATATACAGATCAACCAATTAAAGTAAATCAAGGTGAAACCATATATGCCAAAGGGATAGATCAGTATGGAAATCAAACAAGAACAATATCAAGTCATACTGTAAATATAACTGACGCAGTGGGAGAGTTTGCTTTTGATGGAAATGCTGCAACGTATAGTGAGAACGCCACTAAAGGAATAATAAATGTCGATTCTAGTTTGCAAGGGAAAAAAGTAGCAATAAATATAACGTATTTGGCAAAAGAGTTTGGAAATGCTTCAATTAAGTTTCTAAATGCAAGTGGAAGTATGATATCAGAAATAAAAACAAGTGTACGTCGTAATACATCATACAATAACACAACTACTATACCTAATGGTACAACTCAAATTTATATTGATGGTTATGATAGAATAACATCAATGCAGATTAAGGAAATTGCGGTCATTAACTAATTAATATTCGCCGTACAAAAAGATATGAGTTGTTATACAAATAAGCAACATTTGAGAGTTTTTATCATGAGATTATAATAAAGAAAAAAAGAACTTTAATACGGGTTCTTTTTTTTGTTTAACTATTATAGTTATGAGAATTTGTTGCTAAATTTTTATTTTTATATCTCTGATCAAAGGTAATTTCTTCACCAAACCAATCTGGTTTAATAGAGGCTTTTGGGTCTTCCTCAGACTTAAACTCTTATCAACAATTGCAGGTATAACATCTTCAAATAGTATTGGTTCTACATTGGGTAAACTTTTTCTTAAGATTATATCACCACAATATGCTCTATTATTAATTATTTTTTGAATAAGGTAGTCTTTCCATTTTCTTAAGTTGTTGCCCTCCATTATTAATCCATTAGCAATTTTGTACAATGTTTTACCTTCAGAATATTCTTCAAAAATTCTTCTTATGATTGGGGCAGTTTCTTCATCAATAATCAATTTCTTGTCCTCTTTTTTATAACCTAATGGGGCTTTTCCTAAGTAGTGCCCCTTTTTAACTGCTCCCTCAACACCAACTTTTGTTCTTTCACTACATCTCTCTATCTCAAGTTGTGATAGAACCGTTAACATCCTTATAAAAAATCTTCCGTTAGCGTTACTAGTATTAATTTCTTCAACGGCACATTCAAGGCCACAATCGTACTTTTCGAGCTCATATACCAGTTTTTCAAGGTCTTGAATAGATCTAGTTAGCCTATCTAGTTTATACGCTACGATAATGTTTATATTGCCTTTTTTCATATCTCTCATCATCGCTTGAAATTGTGGTCTATTTGTATCTTTAGCACTTATTCCGGCATCCATATATATTTTGAATACAGTATATTCTTTATACTCACAGAGTTTTTTCAATCTATCTTCCTGCTCACCTAGAGAATGTCCTTCTCTAGCTTGATCTTCAGTACTTACTCTTATATAAATACCAGCTATTCTCTTATCTCTCATTTTTCCTCCCTAATAAAAAAACAACCCCATTTGATGGAGTTATTCACTTTATCACATTATAGCACTTGACTATTGTCTTGTGTTACTTAAATTTTCCGATGAAAAATCGACGAAATTCCGATAGAAAATCGATTTTTTTTCGATGAATTTCCGATAGGAAAACTTTGTGAACGGTGATAACTCCTTTATTTTGCTGACTTTTTACATTGCTTCTAATAACCTTTTTATTTGACTAAACGTTACTTCTGTTTTAAAATCATATAGATAATAAACTTCATCTTTTATATAAATATCGTAATATAGAATTATTATCTTTTTTTCTCCCTTACTAAAAATTATTTTAAATGGATCGAATAGTGTGATATTAGTTTTCTCTAATATTATTTTCCTTGCAGGGATAATTTCAAAACTTATTCTTCTAGTTTTTACTAGATTTTTAAATTTATCCTCCACTTTACACTTTTGATTTACATTTTTGACCAAAAAATCGATAAAAATACCTCCTTTTTTAATATATATTTTAGAGGCATGCAAAAAGGCCAGCAACCCTTATAATTGCTAGCCTTTCGCTTTATTTTAAAGCCCTAAATTGGGCAGATATTACATCTGGGGCGATTAGTGGGGATCGAACCCACGTATGCCAGAGCCACAATCTGGTGTGTTAACCACTTCACCATAATCGCCATTTGTATGTTATCTATTCTATCATTCTTTTTTAGATATTTCAACTATAA
>DUUN01000111.1 GCA_012841535.1 Gallicola sp.
AGGTTATAAAGTTCCAGAGGATATTTCAGTAGTTGGGTTTGACGACAATGAAGTTGCAAAAGTCATTAGCCCACCCTTAACCACCATTAGAGTTCCGGTTTTTGAAATGGGGAGCTTGGCAGTCGAAAAACTGTGCACGATGATCCTACAAGAAAAAAAGTTGGAAGAGATAGCTATTCTTCCCTGTAAGTTGATTATTAGGTCATCAACAGGGCAATTATATCAAAAAAATAAAACCTAACAAGAAGATTATTATACAAACAAAATACTGAAAAAGTGAATTAAATCTTTTTAATACATGTGTAAGCTATAAATTGTATCCAAAGATTTAATTAATCAGTTTATAGATTTAGAAAATTATTATTTAAAATATTTATTACATATTATAAAAATAATATTCGATTATTAACTTTTAGCTTGAATTAATCACTATTATAGAGTTGTGCTTAAAATACTTTTGTAAAGAAAAAAACGAACATTATGGTGAGCAATGAGTGATTAGTTTCTTTGAATATTATATTCAAAAAAACTAAAAATTTTATTTTGAAGTTATACCATGGTGGGGAGCAACTATGAGTTTTTATCGCAGAATGCGATAAATAGGATATATATAGAATTGCTTAATCATATCTAAGCTTAATTTGTTGATTTGATGAAACCATAAAAACAGCAGTTGAGCATTTAACCAAATAAATAGAATTGAGCTTTAGTAAGATGTAATAACATTTCATCGTAAATAATTGAATACAAATTAATTTTTAACTAGCTTTTAAGCCATTGGAAATAACCGTCTTTAAACTTAGGGAATAGAAGCATATTTTAAAACTTTACTTTTATATTAAATGATGAAATGCTAAAAATTAGCATTGCCTGTATCAAAAGTTTAATAATAGATTGTTAAGGTTACAAGGTATCGAAAAAATCACAATTAACGGCTTAAGGGATTACTTCCAGATCAAATATTTTAAGATTCAAAAATACTATCTTGATTGAAATAATTTCAAAATCGCCTTTAAAAAAGATAACATAAATTTTTTTTAATGATTCTGTATAAGTATGAAATAAATATAGGCTAACTATATTACCAAGAAGTTGGGGAATCTATGAGAAGGTGCCTGATTATTTAAAAAGAATTTGCTTAGATAGCGAAAGAATCTTTGGAGAATGGATATTTTCCACAAACATTAGGGATGAACGAAACCAATATTGGCAAATAATTGAGGTATAGGAAAGGGAATTTTCAGAATGAGCATGGCTAGAATTATTTTAAAACCCTTCTATAAGGGTAATGTTTAAAAAAGATAAAAAATAATTTGGAGGAAATAAGAAAATGCCAAAAATTATTGATTTAACGCCTATGTTAAGAGAGGGAATGGAAATGAATCACCCGTATCATCCGAGAGGTCCATTAATTTGGCTCAACCAGAGACATGAATTCATTCAGTATTTTTATCAGGATTTATGGGGGAAAAAAGGTGGTCCTCCTTTATTCGATGGGCTTCCAAAAGACTGTGCGAAAGGTGGTACAGGTCATGGATGGTGTAGTGAACAGGTTTTAATTCATACTCATCTAGGTGCTCATATTGATGCACCATTGCATTATGACCCCGACACCAATTTAGATGTAACATCAATACCACTTGAAAAGTGTTATGGTAAAGCTATTATGTTAGATTTACGTCATCTTTGTAAAGAGCCATATGCAATAACGATAGAGGACTTAGAAAAAGCAGAAAAAAAAGTAAATGATAAAATTCAAGAAAATGACATAGTAATAATTCATACAGGCTGGGCAGCATCGTGGGGGTATGGATCTAATGCAGACCATTGGAAATATGGTTCAGAACCAGGGCCAGGGCTTCATAAAGATACACCTAAATGGTTTATAGACAGGAAGGTTAAACTTGTGGGTATAGACAATCCAAATCTTGATTATGATCAAACTGCATCTTGTCATGTGAATTTTTTATATAGACAAAAAATTGGGAAAGACCCAATTTATATTGTTGAGAATTTGGTTAATTTAGAATTGATTACTAGTCATAGGTTTATTTATATTGGATTTCCTTTACCTATCAAAGATGGTAGCGGGTCTCCTATTAGAGCAGTTGCTATTGTTGATGACTAGTCAGGAGAGCTTTTTCAAAAGGAGA
>DUUN01000537.1 GCA_012841535.1 Gallicola sp.
AATACTATAAAGGATGCAGTAGTTATGATGAAGAATTGTGGGATAAATCCTCTTGTAAAGGAAGAGGACAAAGGAGATTGTATAGAAATAACCGTTTCTATTCCCAAAGTATAAGTCTATCTTTAGGTCTATTGTTTTTTTTATCAGGAGCCAACTCATTTTATATGGCATGTTTACATAATTAGCCATTAATTCAAGGTATACATTAATAGCTATTATTTGGTCTGTTTAAAAATGTTATGATTACAGTAACCAATTATTATATATCTATATAAAAATAATATACATAAAACTTACGATACCGTGGTATAACCACGGCTTTTTTTATATGATTTCTAATCTTTTCCCCAAAAGGCCTTTAAAGAAAAGATAATATAAACTATAATGTAAATAAGAGAAATAGAAGGGGTTGTTGTCATGTCTAAGGTTTTAGCCATAGCCAATCAAAAGGGTGGTGTTGGAAAGACTACTACCAATATAAACCTAGCTTGCGGCTTAGCAAATTTAGGGAAGAGAATTCTAACTATCGATATTGATCCACAAGGGAATACAACAAGTGGCTTAGGAATAGATAAAGAAGGCCAAGATATAATTTCAATCTATGATGTTTTAATAAAAGGTGAAGATATAAAAAAAGCAATCCTAAAAACCCAGGTGGATAATTTGGATATTGTCACTTCAAACATGCAGTTGGCTGGTGCTGAAGTTGAACTTGTAATGATGGAGTTTAGAGAGTTTAGATTAAAAAACTCCATAGAAAGCATCAGGCATGAATATGATTACATATTTATAGATTGTCCTCCCTCTCTTGGACTTATAACAGTTAATGCTTTTACTGCAGCTGATGGTGTATTGGTACCAATTCAGTGTGAGTATTTTGCTCTTGAAGGACTTACCCAGCTTTTAGGTACCATACAAAGAGTTAAAAAAGCATTAAATCCAAAACTGGAACTAGAGGGAGTTATACTAACCATGTTTAACGCTAGAACCAATCTGTCCATTCAGGTAGTAGAAGAAGTCAAGAAGCATTTTAGATCAAAACTTTTTTCTACAATAATTCCTAGAAATGTTAGATTGGGTGAGGCTCCAAGTCATGGACTGCCAATTCATATATATGATCCAAAATGTGTTGGCGCAATTGCTTATGCAGAATTAGCAGAGGAATTTCTAGAGAGAGAAAGGGAGGAAGACTAGTGAAGAAAAGAGGATTAGGTAAGGGGTTGGATGCCCTTTTTCAAACTTATGATAACCTTGAGGGCGATGAACTAAATATAAATAGCAGTGACAAAGATAGTGTTTTAGAAATAAGCATCTATGATATTGATCCAAATCCAGATCAACCCAGAAAAAATTTTGATCAGACTTCCATACAAGATCTCAGTAAGTCAATTAGGGAACACGGTGTAGTTCAACCTATAATAGTAAAACCTTTTAAAGAAAACAGATACGTTATAGTCGCTGGTGAGAGAAGGTGGCGTGCGGCCAGGGCAGCAGGACTGGATAAAATACCTGTTATTATTAGAGATTTTAATGACCAGGAAATGCTGGAGATAGCACTGATTGAAAATCTTCAAAGAGAAGACTTAAATCCCATTGAAGAAGCTGAAGGCATTAGTGCTTTAATAGAAAATCATAGTCTAACCCAGGAACAGGTAGCAGACAGGTTAGGCAAAAGCCGACCGGCTATTACTAACTCATTAAGACTTCTAAAACTCCCTCGGCAGGTAAAAAACCTTTTAGAATCTGGAAAACTTACTACCGGT
>DUUN01000598.1 GCA_012841535.1 Gallicola sp.
ATATTTATATAATTAACCGTGTTTTTTTGTCTATTTATCAACATTTTATAAAACTTTTCATAAGTATTTATTTACTATTTTCATTATTGTGGTAACATTAGTATATTAGCATATATTGTTAATATATTTTTCATATTTCATAGGAGGAAAAGATGGATTATTTTAAAAGAATTACAGAATTAACAGAAGATTTATTTAACAATCCTGAACTGGGATTTAAAGAATTTAAAACTTCTAAAAAAGTTCAAGATGAACTTAAGTTTTTAAATCCCAATGCTGATATTGAAATTTTCTCTAAAACGGGAATTAAAACCTATCTGTCTAGGGATAAGAATAAAACTATTTGTTTTTTAGCTGAACTTGACGCTGTTTATGCTCCTTCTCATTTTAATGCTGATCCAGAAACAGGTGCTGCCCATAACTGTGGACATTTTACACAAATAACCGTTGCTCTGGCTCTATATCAAAGACTTATTACAAATGAGAAATATAAAAACTGGGACTATAATCTCTGCTTTATATTCATTCCAGCTGAAGAATATGTAGATTTGCCTTACCGTAAAGAACTTGTTGAGAAAGGTGAAATCGTTCATTTAGGTGGAAAGGCTGAAGCTATGCGTCTAGGTATTTTTGATGATATTGATGCTGTTTATTGTGTACATTCAATTGGAGAGGACTTTGACAAACCTACAATTGAATTATATTGTAACTTAGCCGGCTTTATGTATAAGTATTATACTTTTGAAGGTAAAACATCCCATGCAGGATTTGACCCTTTTAGTGGAGTTAATGCCTATAGTATGTCTACCTTATTTAATGTTGGAGTTGGATTAAGTAGACAACAATTTATTGACACCCAATCCATTAGAATAAACCCTATTATTATGGACGCAGATATGTCAACAAATGTTATTCCTAATGAAGTGAAAATAGGAACAGATTTACGTTGTAAAACCATTCCATATATGAAGGAAATGTCTAAAAAGCTCGATAGAATTGCAGAAGGCTCTGCCTACTCCCTTGGTGGTACCGTTACCATAGAAACGGATATGGGCTATTTACCTTTTGTACAAAATGATTATTTAAGTTCTTTTGCCATGGATACATATAATGAGTTTTCAGATACTTTAGCATTAATTGATGACAGGGGAGATATTGCAGCAGCTGGAGATATTGGAGATTTGTCCTATATTATGCCTTGTGCTCAAATAAGCTATGGTGGTTTTAAGGGAACTATTCATGGAGACGATTTTAAGTTAGACGATGAAAATTTTGTTCTAAATACCTTTCCAAAATATTTAGAAAGATTATTTGAAAACTTAAATGGAAATATTGACCCTAGCAAATTATATAAAAGAACATATAATGAATATAAAAAATTAATTGATGAAATATAAAGGAGTTTGTATGAAAAAGGATAAAAAAACATTTAAGGATTTAGCTATTTTAATTGCCTTTGTCTTAATAGTTATTGTTATAGCTGAAGGTATTGGTAAACAAACAATAGTGCTGGGAAAAGTTACAATTAGCATTTTACCTTTGGTTTTTGCAGTTACTATAGCTATGATTTTAGGTATTCCTAAAATAAGAAAGGGTATACTAAAAAAAATATACACCAATAATAATATAGAATTTTCAAGTAAATATTTACTTTTTATTATGTTGCCTCTAATGGCTCGATACGGTGCAGATGTTGCTCCTCAAATTAGAGAAATATTAAAATTAGGCTGGGTATTTTTACTACAGGAATTAGGAAATCTAGGTACTGTAGTCTTAGGACTTCCCGTTGCCATCCTACTAGGCCTTAGAAGAGAAGCAATTGGCTCTACATTAGGACTGGGAAGGGAAGGGGAGTTAGCCTATATTTCTGAAAAATATACACTAGACTCACCAGAAGGCAGAGGAGTATTAACATTATACTTAATAGGAACTATTTTTGGTTCTATCTTCTTTAGTATATTTGCTCCAGTACTACTATCCCTTAATTTTGACTATAGGGCCTTAGCTATGAGTTCCGGTGTTGGATCTGCAAGTATGATGGCTGCTTCATCTTCAGCTTTAGTTGCTGTTTTACCTGATAATGCTGAAGTTATTCGTTCTTATGCAGCTGCCAGTCAATTACTAACAAGTTTTTTAGGTACATATACAATGGTATTTTTAGCAGTACCTCTTCAACGTAAAATGTATAATTTCCTAACTAGAAATAAGGGGGATAAATAATGACAAAAAAAGAATATATAAAAGCGGGAACAATTTTAATATTAAGTGCTTGCTTAATATTGTTTACCCAATGGATAAAGTTACTTTTCAAAAAAGATGCTACTCCTATTACTAGTCAAACCTTTATAGGTTTGGGAGTTTTATGGTTATTTTCTTTCTTAGGAGTTATAATTTCCAATTTAGTAAAAAAGACAAATATAAAAATATTAGCGGATTTCCCTATTTTAGGTTGGGTTTCTGTAGTTTCTTTTATATGTTGTTTAATATCCGACTTTTTTGTTAACGCTATTAACGGTGTAGATTTTCTTTCTATAACAACACCTATATTGGCTTTTGCCGGTGTTTCAGTAGCCAACAGTTTAAAGGATCTTTCTAAATCCTCTTGGAAAATAGCTATAGTTGCTGTTTTTGTATTTATAGGTACCTATTTAGGCTCAGCTATTCTAGCTCAAATCGGATTACTTATATCCGGAAGTTAAAATAAATATTTGTTTTTTAAACTCCAACATAAAATAGTTGGAGTTTTTTTATTAATAATGATTTTAAAGTTACAAACAAAAAAATATTGACTTCATCTATAAAATAATATAGAGTAAAAATCAGTAGCATTGTTAAATATTTGTTTTATTTAAAGAAAGGATTGTAATGGAAAAGAAAAAAGAAGTTAAGCTAGGATTGTTAATAGTATTTTCTATTTTATTTGTTATAAGTTTAGTAGAATCTATTTATTTTGTTTTTTCTACTAGTCAATTTAATCAAATGATTTTTTATATTGTAGCCCTAATACTTACCGGACTAGGTTTAATTTATGGAATTTATAGTATTAGAATACTTAAAAAAAGTAAGACTACAAAATTAGTTCCATCAAAGGATTTTGCAGAATCTGTAGTACTGGCTATATTCTGTTTATATATTGTTGTTGAAAAAAGTCACAAACTCGTCTTTGAGAAATTTGATACCTTTGATTATGTAATCTATGTTCTATTAATACTGGCCTTTGTTGCCTTTACAATATCTCTAATTTTATCCTATATTGAAAAAAGAAAAAAATCATAGTTAATTTAAAAAATGGATATGCATGGCATATCCATTTTCTTTTATTCTACTAAACCAATAGCATCTTCTACATTCATTACAAAGATAATTCCCTTTCCTGGTTTATCTATTTCTAAATCTTCTTTTATTCTACCTACAATTGTATTTGTTTTACTGGATTCAACAAGCATAAATACTATTTCTTTCTCAGGCTCTATTACTATATTAAATAATGAACCTTTTTCATGTATACCTGAACCTCGTCCATGTATTACCGTTGCACCTCTTGCTCCGGATTTTTCTGCAGATTCTATTACATCATCAGCATTTCCTCTTTCTACTATTACAAATACTGCTTCGTAATCCATTTTTTCACTCCTATTAGTAATATTAGCTATATTTTCTTCACAAACATTTCCCATTACATCTTTTAAAAGTATATTGAAAGCAATTCCCTTATTTGGTTTTTCAAAATGAAAAACTTCTTTTAATAGATTAAAAAGTTTATCCGCTAAATCATTTGGTATTACCATCATTAGAATTTCTTTTTTTATTTCGTATAATTCTAATAAATGTAATAGTCCACCACTTGCTGTTCCTGTACCATAAACTATGGTTCCACCTTTTACTCCTATTTTTTTTGATTCTTCTAATATTTTACTAGCTTTTCCCTTATCTACTACTACGAAAAAGGCACTATATGAAATATCTTTATTGTACACTTTCTACACCCTCTTTCTTGGTTTTGAATTTAAATAATAAACCTAGTATCATTATTGCTATTATTGGTACCATGGCAACCATGGCTATTACTCCAAAACCATCTCTTAAAACATCTGCTGTAGGTATCATATCAGCTGCTCCTTGAGTAAATGCTAGAACAAAAGTTGCAGTCATTGGTCCTGACGCTACTCCTCCTGAGTCAAAGGCTATACCTACAAATAATGGAGGAACAAAAAAACTAAGTATTATAGCTATTATAAACCCTGGAACTAAAATCATCCAAATTTTTAATTCAGGAATTATTATTCTTAATGTAGATAAAAATACCGCTAAGGATACTCCTATAGATAAGGTAGCTAGTATAAGCTTTCTAGGAATATAACCTGTTGTTACTTCTTCTACTTGATTTGATAATACATATACTGCCGGTTCTGCTAATACAACAACCATTCCTATAACAAGTCCTAGTAAAGGAAATATTAAAACATTGTCTAGTCCTGCTACTTTTGATCCTATAAGCCTTGCAACATCTAAAAATCCTGCATTAACACCTGTTAAAAAGAGAACCAAACCTAGGTAGGTGTATATCATTCCTATCATAATTCTAAGAAATTCTCTTTTTCTTAATTTAAAAATTACAAAATTAAAGACTATAAATAACAATGTAATAGGTAGAAGTGCTACTAGGGACTCTAGGAAAGTACTTCCTAAAATCTCTACAATAGGTCCAAAAATCCCCCTGGTAGGTTCAAAAACCTCAGCTGTACCTTGAATTTTATCAGCACCAAAAACCAAACTCATTATCATAACTGCAAGAATAGGTCCTGCTGATGCCATTCCTACTAAACCAAAGCTGTCCTCTTCCCCTGCATTTGAACCTTTGAGTTTTGAAACCCCTAAACCCATGGCTAAAATGAAGGGAGTTGTCATAGCTCCTGTTGTTGCTCCTGATGCATCAAAAGCAATTGCTTGGAATTCTTCAGATACAAAGGCAAATATTAAAAATATTACTCCATATATTACTGCAAATGCCCTACTGAACTTTACATTAAATAATATTCTTAAAAATCCTGCTGCTACTAAAACTCCTACTCCAACAGATACAACTCCAACTATTAGGTTTGGAGCTATTGCTCCACCCATTGCCGATGAAACTTGATTTGCTAAAATCAATAGGTCCGGTTCTGCTACTGTTATTAAAAAACCTAGAACGAAACCTATTATGAATACCTTTTTTATACTCTTTGATTTAGCAACATACTCTCCCATTAAAGTACCTATAGCTGAAATACCAATTTCCGCACCCCATAAAAAAACAGCTAAACCTATAATTATTATAAATGCTCCTAACAAAAACCTTAAAAATAAATCCATTTCTACCGGTGCCACTGTAAAATTCAAAACAACAACTATTAATGTAATTGGTAGTACAGAAAAAGAAACCTCTTTGAATTTATCTAATAAAACTTTCATTTGTCACCCTCTCTCTATATTAATTTTGAATATAAAATCTAATGTAGATATTGTTTTTAATTACAAATTTAGACATAATGAATTTTATATTTTAAATTACTTTTATAAGTTAATAGATATAAAAAAATTTAAAACCCACTATAATAAATAATATAAAAAACACTTCAATTATAAGTATTTAAGATTGCTTATGAACATAAATTATTTTCCGAAATAATGAAATAAAAACCACTCTAAGATATAAGATTAAAAATTAACTGGAAATCCTTTAATTAAAACTAAGAATTTAAACTTTAAATAGCTCTATACTAATAATATTTTATTTAATAACTACCTACTTTACTAATAAATTTAATATTGTAAAGTAGCAAAATATTTTTTTAAATATATATTTATGTCACAGGCAATAAAAATAATAAAACCTATAAATTTGTCTGCCTAAACCCTTATTACATCACCTACTTAATTTTTATTCTTGTATAATATTGTATCATAAAGATTTTTTTAAAAAAAATATTATGTATTTTATTTTTCATAATATTTGATAATACTACTATAAATTAGTTTTTTAGATAATTTTTTAAGATTTTTAATAAATTTCATTGACTTATATTTTCTCTAATGATAAATTTATATTATATAGCTAATTTAGGAGGATTTATGAAAAAATCAAAATTAAGTTTAATTATTTTACTAGTATTTTCTTTATTTTTAGTATCCTGTAATCAAAAAGATACAAATAAAGAAACAGGTGCAGTTACTACAAACAGTAGTGAAGAAGCGGGAACTTTAGATTTTGAAGGAAGAACCTTAAATGTTGTTACTACTTCAGATGCATATGTAGATTTATTTAATAAATTTGCAAAGGAAACAAACTCTAAAGTTGA
>DUUN01000440.1 GCA_012841535.1 Gallicola sp.
AATTAATATACATAATTAACATGATTAATAAATTAAATATCTGTTTTAACCTAATTAAATAAAGTATTGTTGATGTTTTACTTAATTAAATAATGCACATTGAACCATGACAGATATACCAATATAACAGGGTACAGATTGAACCGGCAGAGAGAGCAGACCACCAACAGAGCAGCAGGCTCGAAAAACGCCTACTAAAAGTACGTAAAACTCTAAAACAACTACGAAATAATTCGAATATGCAAAACTAACTACAAAATGAATGTAAAATAGCTAAAATAACTACTAAAAGCACTTGACATACCGCTTAATATATAGTATTATGGTTATAATAAATTATAGTTAATATAGTACATTGAAAATTAAATAATAAGTTAAGGTTAAGTTAAAAAATTGCTTAATCCCCACAAGCACGCCAAGACGCCGGAAACGGTCGAGCGTGTCAGACGCCTAACGGCAGGAGGAAGAAAAGGAAAAGCAGCTTAATGCAGCCAAAGCCGGTTCCAAGCCCAGAAGATGCAGAGGAAGCAAAAATAAAAAAAATAAGGAGGGTTATAAGATGGCTAAATATTATGTAGTAGTAAACAATAAAGAAGATTGTCCTGAGTATTTTTTAGAAAACACTTGCAGGATATATGCAGAAAAACAATTTATAGAAGCAAGTAAAAATCAATGGAAAGTTAATATCCATAGTAAAATTGACGTATTTAACAATTTAGCTGATGCTCAAGAGTGGTGCATTGAAATGACTTTATAATCTTTTAGGATGCATAAGTTATAAAATTTATGCATCCCATAAAGCTTATAAAGCTAAAATTAAAATAAAAGGAGAATGATAAAAATGAAAATTAATAAAAAAGATTATGATTATTTTTTAAACTGGTATAAGGATATTAATAACAACAATCTATACACAGAAGAAGAAAAGAATGTAATTGATAGAACATTATTAATATTAGGAATAAAAAAACAAATTGAAAATGATATATTCAAGGAAAAGAACAAAAAATATAATTATCAATTGACAGAAATTGAAAGATTAATAAAAAAACAATATAACAAAAAAGTTGATTTTAGGTTATTAGATGTATACCAAGAAGAAATCCCATACATGACAAAATTAAACGAAGAGGATAAGAAAATATTAAATGCATGTATCAAATTATTAATATAAAAATAAAGGAGTTAAAACAATGAGAAAAGCAACAAATAAACAAATTAAAAATTATATCAAATTGGAAGTGCAAAATTATATCACATATGCAAAAAAGCATAATAAGCAAGTTACAAAAAATGAAGTCAAAAAAGTTGTTAATAATACATTGGAATACTTAAATGGCTTACAATATAACGACAAACATTACATCACAAACGAACAATTACAAAAATTTTACCTATAACAAATGATTTTAGGTTTATCAGATAGAAAAATAATAGGAGGTAAAAAATGTTAAAAGATATGAAAGCAAATAAAATTATAAGATACTGGGATTTTAATCAAGGAATAATTAAAGAATATAGGCTAATGTATTTTGATACATTAATAGACAAAATAACAATAACAGATATAAAAGAAAAATATAGCGATTTACCTATTGAAGATTTTTACAGTTAATTTTTAAAGTAAATAAAAATATTGTTTAAGCTTTAAAAGGCTAATATAATAATATAAAATAAAAATAAAAAAGGATGGTATAAAATTATGAAAAAATCTTTAAATGAAATTTATTTCGATGTTTGCGACAGATTATATTTAAACAGATTAAATCAAAATAAAAATATTAATTCTAAAAAATT
>DUUN01000732.1 GCA_012841535.1 Gallicola sp.
TAAGCTAACTTCTCCACCTTCTGGACTGTAACTTGCTGTAAATCCTGCTGGTACTATTTCTTCTACCTTGTAGTCTCCATAGTATAAATCTTTAAGAACTTTATGCTCTCCAGCTTTTAGTTTAAAGAAAAATTTAGATACACCATTAGCTTGTGGAACTTCTGTTAATCCTTCAATATTTGCTAATGCACTTTCGCCGTTTTCCTTAACAGGCCCGGTAATTTCAAATTCAAACACAGGTGGTTCTTGGTTACTTCTAAGTTTTTCAACTCCTGTATCAAATTTTTTCTCTATGGTAATTTTTCCGTCCTGCTCAGCTGTGTATTTATTTGTTATAACTTTACCTGTTTCATCTATACTTGAAGTATAATACTTAGGAACTTCTACTTCCTTTACCTTGTATTCATAAATATGTCCGTCTTCAGCACGTTCCGGTAAATCCTTCCAAGTATAGGTGTATTCTTTTTTACCATCTTCCTTTGGGTTCACATCATATTTAATATCTTTAAATTCTTCCCCGTCTCGAAGGAGAACTAAAGTTATAGGTTTATACTCATCTAGTAAACCGTCAGTCCAGATTTTCTTAGCCACAAAGTCTATCTTGTTATCTCCAATAAGTTTATTTGTAACTACGATTTCTGGAACTTCCTCATCATTTACAACTTTTACTTTTCTATCTTCAGGATTGTAGCTTGGTTCAAAACCTTCGTGTTCCACTTCAATTACTTCATAGGTAGCATACATTAAATCTTGAAGGACTGTACATTCCGGTCCCTTTATTGTGAAGAAGTATCTTCCGTTTTCTTTTGTTAATCCCTTTACTCCTTCCAGTGCATTGCTTCCGTCTGCCTTAGTAGGTCCTATGACTTCAAATTTAAATTCAGGATTTTTTCCTGCTCTTGTAGCTTTACTACCTACATCAATTACTTTTCTTATCTTTAATTTTCCGTCGGCTTCAGCTATATATTTATTGGTTACTGTAAAGCCGTCTTTCATATTTCCTGTCACTGTAGATTCATAATATTCAGGTGTTGATTTTTCCTTTACACTATACTGATACTCTAATCCCTTGTCATCAAATTTTTGAAGATCTTTCCAAGTATAAGTGTATTCACTGGCTCCATCTTCTTGTGGTACTATGGAATTAGGTTTAATGTCCGTTGCTTTGTCATTTCTATAGAGAACTAAATCTACTTTTTTATGTTCGTTTAAAAGACCGCCAATCCATACTTTTTTAGCTGTAACATCTACAGTCTTATCGTCGGCTTTTGGACTATTTGTAACGATTAATTCCTTACTCTTATCATTAATAGCTAAATTTACTTTACCATCTTTTTCGCTGTAGCTTACTAGGAAGCCCTTAGAGTCCGTTTCTTTCACTTGATATTCACCATAAGGTAAATTCTTTAATATTAATGACTGACCTGCTTCCAGTTTAAAAGTAAATTTGTTTTTATCTGCTGTAGGAGTTAAATCCTTAATTCCATCCAAGGCATTTGTGCCGTCTGCCTTTGTCGGTCCGGTAATTTCAAATTCAAATTCCAGTTTACCTGCCTTAGCAGACTTTGTACCTGCTACAGGGTCAAATTTTTTCGTTATCTTTAATTCACCAAGTGGTTTTTCCACATTAGTTACTATAATTGGTGTATCTTCATCACCTTGTTTAATCTTAAAGGTATCTGTGTCCTCACCATAAATATTATAAGTTGTTTCATAGTCTGATGCCTTATGCTCAATTGGTCCTGAGAATTTTTCAGCAGCCACTGTGTAGGTGTCTTCTATACGAAGATTGGTCATAACTTTCTTGCCACCGGCTTTAACAGTGTACTCTTTCTTATAGTCTCCCTTGTCATTGTCCACCGGCATTGTAAATTCTCTTTCATCTGCTTCAAAGCCTTCCGATGGAACTTGGAAGCCTAAACTGTTAATTAGTTTCTTCTCAATTACCAAGAGAATCGGATCTACTTTTGGAACATCTACTATAATCTTTTGCTGCTGTCCCTTATTGTCTACATAGTTTAATACAGTTTCTCCATTGGTGGCAAAGTTTTTACCATCCTCTGAAGCTGCACTTAAAATATCATCGTCGATTTCAATAGTGTATGTTAACTCAGCATATTTTATATCAGAGCCTTCTGCAATAGGTTTCTTTAAAGTTCCTATATCCCACTCTATAGTTTTGTTTACCTCATCGTATTTCACAACACCATCTGACGGAGTAATTGAGCTGACATCACCATACACTACAAATCCCATTCCCATCGGGTCTGTAACTTTACAATTCTTTGCAGCTGATAGAATATCTCCGCCGATTACTTGAAAGATTTCTTCTAAGTCTTCAGGTTCTGCAGTGTAATCTTTTCCTGAACTTGCCACACCTTTTAATACTTCAGTACCATCAGGACTCATACTTAGTGCTATGGTGTAGATCCAATTGCCTTTATTTTTTGCAAATCCCGCCTCTGCGATAGTAGAGTTACCATGATTTATATAATACTCAGTACCATCTTCTGTAGTATCAAATAAAATTCTTAGATGGTCTCCATCTCCCTTAGATTCACTATATACAAATTCACTTTCAGGGATTTCTGTTGAAGATTCAAAATGCTCTCCGTATGGTATCCAATATTGATTTTTATTTTTGAAATTGTAACTATAAGTTGGCTCTCCATCAGATAGTAGTACCATGTTTTGCATATCTGCATCGGAATTTTCAAGTAGGGCACTACCTTGTCTAACACCTGCCTGGGTTAAAGTCCCTCCTTGTGCCTCTAAAGCGTTTATGGCATTTACAATTGCTTCTCTGTCATCAGTTAACGCCTGGTCAACTGTTACACTTGATGAATAGGACACAACTGCAATTCTGGTCTTAACACTTTCATCAGCTAGTAGGGTGTCTGCGAATTTAATTGCCGCTGACTTAGCAGCATCCATTCTCGAGCCGCCACCACTTGCGTCCTTGTTCATACTTCCTGAACGGTCGACTACCAATACAATATCTGAACTGGTTTCGTCGTCTCTTCCTTCTATTCTCAAAGTAATATCCCACATATTTACTTTGCCTTCTACAGGTTTAGCATCCTTCGTCATAGTTACTTCCCCTAGTTCTAGGTCGCCATCAAGAGAGCGTTTAGTTCTATAACTGGTCTCCGGATAGATGTCATATCTGATTTCAGGAGCTTCAACTTCCATTGGTCCAGATAAATTATCTAAATTATAAGAAGTCTCCGTATCTTCTTCAACTACTTCAATTTCTTCAAAATCATCTTCAATGTTTTCATTATTATTTTCTTCAACTTCTACAAAAATATCATCATCAACTTCATTAATCTCATTTTCTCTATTATCTTCTTGATTTTCTACTATTTCTTCTAATGGCATACTATCATCAGCCTTTGCTGAATTAACAAATACCCCATTAAAACTACCTAAAATCATAAAAATCGATAACAGAAAAGATATAAAACGTTTACGTTTTAAATTTCTCATTTTTAACCTCCTAACCAAGTTCCCCATATCTAAATAATAATTTGAAAGTATTATTTAGATATTTTAGTATGTTCTAAATTAAGAATTTTTAATAAAATTACATTTTATAATTGTAGAACTCTTTTACCTCCTTTAAGATTTAACTTAACTCTTCATTTTACTATGTACTTTATACATAGTTTTTTGGTTAATTTTTCTAACTTCTGTTATCGTTTTCCTATGATTTACATAAATTTTCCTTTTTCTTATAGCTTGTAAATCATTCTATTTTTTACAAAATATACACCAATAAACGTTTAAATTTAGCGTTTATCTATTAATTTCATGTTAATATCTAAGACTTCTATTGTCAAATTACAAGTACTTGTGCCTGGCACAATAGAAAAAATTATAAACATTGGAATTTCAACATCTTTAATTTGATTCAAATATATTATTTATATTTTATTTGTTAAGAAATCTTCTTATTTATTAATTAATATTGATTTTCAACTATGTTTAATATAGAAATAAAAAATAGCAACAACTCCAAATAGAGTCATTGCTATTTAAAATTAATATTTAATTATCTATTACCAAGCACATAATACATTACAACATCTGGAACATTGTTACCTCTAGATAATACTATTGGATAACCCTTCTTAGCTGCATATGGTGCCCCAACTATAGCATCTGGGAATACTTCTCCACTTGCTATTACTGCATGTTTTGGTTTTACATATACTTGTTCTGCTACTAGTACAGATGTTTCGTACCTGTCAGCACCGGCTA
>DUUN01000450.1 GCA_012841535.1 Gallicola sp.
CATCATTAGTTAAGTAAGGCTAACTATTGAGTGAGGTTTTTTAAAATAATTCTATGTTTAGAATATTTTTTACTATGCTCTTATCATTTAACTTGATTTATTAATAGTTAAAACCTCCTGCATATACTTGTATTATAACAAAGTACAACTTTTTGGTATCAGTTCACTTTTGTTTCATTTAGTGTTTGTGCTAAAACATCTGCCAAGAAAGTAGATGATGTCCCTTTTGTGTATGGAAAATATACCATGTCTACTCCTACATCTTTAAATTTTCGTTCGATTTTCGAATACATTCCGGAGCCTTTCCAGTCATCACCGTGAAAAATAGCTTCAAATTTGATTTTTTCCCATGCCTGAAACTTATCCATATTAGTTTGTGGCACCACTTCGTCAACATACTTAAGAGCTTCTACTATTGCAACTCTTTCTTCAAATGGAATAATAGGTTTTTTATTTTTATAATTAAAAACATTTTCATCTGTGCTTACTCCTACAATCAAATGTTCACATTGCTCTTTTGCTTTTTTCAATATATTTAAGTGCCCAATATGAAACAAATCGAAAACCCCAGTTGTGTATCCAACTTTATATTTTTTTCATTTTTAAACCCCTCTCAATTTTGATTTTATTCTTTATAAGCTTAATTATGTTTACCATTTCATCATCCATTAATGCTTCTCCCATCAGTGGTGGTATAGATGGCCAATTTTCATCTTTCCAAGTTTCACTAAAAATTTTAATTGGTGTCTCATATCTTGGAAAAATGTGATAATGAACCTGTTTATCAAACATCATTAACATTAGATAATTAATAGCATCATATTTAAAAGATTTCATTAATGCAGGTTCAATTACTTTTATAATGTTATTTAAGTCAGCATATTCCTCAGGTTTTAAACATGAAAATGTAGGACATTCTCTTTTCAAAGAAAGAATTCCAGCTCCAAGTGTAGCTTGGTGCGGTCTTAAAGACCATATCCAGTGTTCGGACTCGCAAATTTTGTATTTATTAACTTTAAATTTTGATTTAAATTCATTCAATCTAGACATTTTGAACATCTCCATTTAATTATTTATTTATTTTTTCTTAACTTTATTTATTAATAGCCTAGAAGCCCCTCTTTTATCAATTGTGGTTTAGGTTTATAATTATCTACAACAACATTAAAATTATTACAATACTAGTTTTTGAAAAGCCTTAATATATCAGTGCTTCTTAGCCTTATAGATTGATTCAAAATTTGAATGAAAATCTATAAAAATATTATACAATTGAACACTCAAAAAAGCAATCAATCCAAATGAAGACTTATCAAAGCTTCTCGTACATTCTGATCAAGGTATTCTCTATCAATCACCTAAATATCGTAATTACCTTAAGAAAGCATCATTTACTCAATCCATGAGTGCTAAAGGTAATGCATACGATAACGCAGTGGTTGAAAGCTTCTTCGGGACACTTAAATGTGAAACAATCTATTTACAAAAGGTTAAATCATTAGCAGATTTGATTCGA
>DUUN01000852.1 GCA_012841535.1 Gallicola sp.
CCTCTTAAGTCCGTCTACTTTCATTCCATTTTGTTTTATCCCAAAAACATGAACAGTGTTGTCAAACGGAGGTAGTTTTTGTCCGAAAAATGTAATTTCATTACCTAGATTTTTTAATTCTTTCCCAAAATTCCCTGTTTTTGTTTCTACTAAAAAATCATTCCCTGAAGAAATCATTCCAGAATTATCAAACAATAAAATTTTCATAACTACATCAAATAAAGAACCCCGGTAATTTGTAGAATAACAAAGCTAATAATAGTAGTTGCGTTAATTAGTTTTTTTTCACTTAAACTGATATTTTCATAAATAATAAAAAATAAAATATAAAACACACAATAATATCCCAGAAGTCTTCTTTGAGAAATAACAGCAGATTGCAAGAATAAAAAAATTAAACCAATCCACAAATGATAATTAAGTGGTTTCGAAATATAATCTTTTGTTTTTCTTTTCAATTCTTTTGAAAATATCCAAAATAAAATATTTACGATTACAAACCAATGAAAAAAAGAAGAAAATGATTTCGGAAAATTCATAACATTGTATGTTTCTTGACCATGTTTTTTGTCTCTTGCCAATTCGGGCGAAAATCTTGTCCAAAACGGTAATGGCTGAATTGCATTATAAACAATTGATGCAAAGTCTCCAGCAATAGGTATTTGTTGTAAAGTTGATATAACGCCAGTTCCTTCTGTTATTCCTTCCACGTAAGTTTCTTCATATGCAATGTAAGTAGATTGAATTTGATCGTAATTTGAAATGATAAAACCTAAAAAAATAATGCCTATTACTAATGAGATAAAAATAACATAACCTCTTTGCCTTTTATTTTGAAGAGTAAGTATTAAGTATGTAGGAATTAGAATTAAAAGAAAAAGGCCGGATTCAACTCTAAATGTTGTACAAATTAATATTACTATAAATAAATAAAATATGTTTTTTAATAAAAGTTTTCGAGTTAATGTTAGATTAATTGCAATTAAATATAAAAGAGTTACATGAATATCCCTTGCCACTATAGTAGAATAGAATAATATTGGAGAAACAACAAATATTACTATACTATATTTATAAGACTTTGAAAAATTAAAACCATTCTTATCGAAAAGAATAAATAAAAGATTGGATATAAAAGCACCAAAAACTAGTGAATATAATTGTAAGGAAAAGTATATATCAATCTTTAAAAACTTGGAAATTAATCCAAATAAAATTGCACCAACGTAATATCCATAAGAATCTCTATTAAAAAATGAAAAATCTTTAAAAAGATATGCAACAGCTGAAAAAAAATCATTTGAATTATCAATACAATCTTTTGTTTTAGGAATAAAAGCTCCAATAGAATCTATTCCTAGTAAATATTCATAATTATGGAACTTCATATATGCATAACAAAGGATTAAGTATGTTAAACCAATGGTAAAAGATACTTGATATAGTTTTAAATGATATTTAGTATTTGATTTAAATATTACTTTTACAAGTATAGAACCTGTAATAAATAAAGATAGAGCAAATAAAATAGATGCAAAATCAATTAAAATAATACCACATATTGATAGTATAAATAAAACAATATACCTCATTTGCATTAATATCTATTTGAACGAAAGCTTCTAATAACAGACAAAAGAGACGATAAAACTTTATTATTGCAATATTCCCATGATGAATTATAATTAACAATATCACCACCCGAATATGATTTAAACTCTGCAACGCTATTGCTTTTCCCAATCCCTATTCTCCCAAAATCAAATTTTTTAACCCCCTTGGCCTTTAGAAAATCGAAAATTGATTCCAACATAAAATATGTTGTTCCTTTATATTCTATAGCTTTATTTGAATTAGCTGCATAAACATCGTAACTATTTTCATCATTAATATAAATAATTCTTCCACAAAGATATAAGTTGTCTTTTAAGACAAAAAAAAGGTGATAATTATCATCCAAGAGTAAGTTATTTAATTTCTTAGCATTAATATTAGATCTTAATGCCTTGCGATCTAATAATTCATGATACATTTTTATAAATATATTGATGTCGTTTTCAGTTGGATGATTAATATGTTTAAAAATCAGATTATTATTATTTGCAGCTTTTAATTGTCTTTTCCATTGTCTTTTTCTTATATTTTCTTTGTTTAAATCAACTATTATTGAAAGAGGACTATCAAAAAAAGCCATAGGTCTAATAAATCCGGCAAGTCTGATTCCTATCTCAAAATCAATTGAGTATTGATTATTATTTACTATATTGATCATATTATATTTTGATGATTCCTTAATAATTTGAGAATAAAATATCTTATAATCTTTATACGTGACTCCTTTTTTAAATGATTCTCCTCTTATCGTTAATATTGATAAAAACTTAAATTTTTTCTCTTTAACGCCCCATGTGCAAATTTGAGGTTTATTTATATCATCAACAAAATATACAATTTGATTCTCATCGGTAAAATCATGAAAACCTCGAGCTTGATCATATGAAATAAAATCCATTTTAGATTGGATTTCAAAAAATAGATCTTTATCAACTATCATATTTAGTACTTTTTATAAATTCTTTTCCAAATAAACTTATTAATATAATACTATCAGTAATAATTAATGTTGAGTTTTTTTGTACTTTTAAGGCTGGCAGATTCGTTTTTCTTACAATACCTATTGCTGTTTTAATACCTCTATCATAGATAGTTTTTAATCTAAAAATATTAACGTAATTATGAAAACCTTGTCCTCTAAATTTTGAATTGCAATATGCATCCTGCAATAAAGCAGCGTTTTCATAATTCTTTAATGATGTTTTATTAGTTAACTCAATTTTATCAAAACAAATCCATGATGAATATGCTAGTTCGTTGTCAATGATAATGCCATAAGCTTCACGGTTATTATCTATTAGCCATTTTTTATATTTTAACAATTTCTTATTTGTGTAGAATTTTTTATCTCCTTTTAAAAAATCATCATAAGACAACCTAGTTATTTTGTGAGGAATTTTTTCAGATAAAAGAGAGAATTTATTATTAATTATGTCTATATTAATATCAGTTTGCAGGATATAATATTCTTCCCACCATATTCCTAACCTTCTTAAAGCTGCTTTAAATAATTTATTAAAGTTCATTTTGGATATAAATTTATAATAATTTTAAATGTGTCCAAATTACTTGGGACACCAATTCTTGGAATAATTGAAAAATTATTTTTGTTGCTAATTTTATCTCTACCCTTTGCAGAAAATCCTAAAGAATAAGTTTTTGAAACTAATTTATTGGAATAGTTTGTATAAGCACCATTGGGATAGGCAAAATACTTACATTCCGCTTGTAATTTATTTTCGATTATTATCTTACTATTTGTTATTTGTTTCTTTACCTCACCTGGATTTTGGTTTTCGTGGCAGCAGATATGCGACATACAATGAGAGCCAATTGTTACATTTTCTTTTTTAGAGAGTTCAATGACTTCATCCCAATTCATAGGTCTAACCGATTTATATTTATCTTTTAACTCTAACCATTGTTCATTGCTAACATTCCGTATTAAATCGTTGGTTATGGCTTCCACTTGTTGCACAGGTAAGGTTTTCAATAAAATAGAAATTTTAACGTTTGATTTTTCAATTTCATTTTTATTAGTAAGTGAAAAATTAAGGTTTTGTGATGGAATTTTGATTTTTTTTAATCCAGCTCCTTTTGTAATAATCCTATTAACAGAAGTAGGGAAAAAATGTCCGGTCGTAATATGCTCCGTTGAAACAAATACTGTAAAAGGGAGATTATATTTACTTAAAATAGGCTCTACAACATATAAATTATTTGCGTAACCATCATCGAATGTTAGCACAATCTCATGATTGGTAAATGTATTATTCCTTAATCTGTTTTCAAAATTTTCGATAGATATTATTTCATAATTTTTTTTCAAATATTTTATCTGTTTTTCAAAAACACCAATGTCTAATATTTCAGTTTCAACATTTGGGGAAATTCTTTTATCCACACCATGCCAAAATAAAATTCTGGGGACACGATTATAAGTTCTTAGGATATAATCGCCTCTAAAAATAAGGAATAGTCTTTTAATTTGTTTCATTCTATTTAATTAGTCGAGCCTTAAAAAAACCATTTTAATTTATTTTTAATCTTCTTACTGCAAGAAATCAAGTTCAGCGTCATTGTTATTTTTTGAAACAGTAGCTCCCATAAGATAAAAAAGATGCCTTCCATTTGTCCATCATCCTTTTGAAGTTGAACCGACGGCAGCAAGCATCACGTTGATGTTATCGCTAAATATCCCTTTGCAAAAGTTGCGAGAAAGTCGATAGCCTGCTTTCAAGTGACTGATTACCGGCACAATTCCTACAAGTTTACAAAGTACTTTTTCTCTTTACGCTGCATGTAAGCACTCGGCTTCTTTGAAAAAGGTTTGGGAATGTGTATGACCGTTTCTCCAACTTTGCTTCTACTCCGGTATCCTCTGTCACCGATTCCTTTTCAGGCGGGCTTTCTCTTAATCTTTCCACTTGTTCGACGGATTTATCCAACGTGTGCCCGTCATATTCATTTCGAAAACCCAATGCACTCACAATTACTCTGCTTGCTGCCCAACCAAAAGAGGCTTTATTACCAAACTCGCAGGGTTTATGTTCCTTGCCTTTGCCGATGCAGCAGCCTTCCGCTTCATGAATTTTAACAGGCTCTCTCGCCTTGCTTATAAGAGGCTTTAGCCTCAAAAGGACTTACAGTCCGTTATTCCACAACCCACCGCCATCAGGCGTGTGATATGTTGAGTAAATTCATTTTATTGATAATTAATTTATTATTTTATAAATTATAAACAGATATGAATTTTTTGGCAATAACATTTGCATCATGAACTTGTTTTACATATTCAACTGATTTATACTTAAGTTCATTAATTTTTTCTGGATGATTTATTAAATATTCTAAAATATTATAAATCTGTTCCTCATCGGGGATTATATTTATAATTGGACAATTTTCAACTTCATAAATATCAGTTGCTTCTTTTTCTGAACCACTTAAAACTACTTTGCCTTGTGCCATTGCAATTATTGCATTCATCCCATAATCATAACTTCTACATTGATCTATTATAATATCGACTTTTGATATTTCTTCTATATATTTATTAAAAGGTAGTCTATTATTAATTATAATCTCGGCTCTTTCATTATATTTAGCTGAAATTCTTTTTAGTGCAGGTATTATGAATTTAGCGCCTTTAAATTCTGGCCTTCTTGGAGAATAATAAATTACTATTTTCCTGTCAAATGCACATTCTTTAATAATGGGGTCCTTATTAATATAATATGGAAGAGGAATTATATTAAAAAAATTTGGATAATCTTTCATTCCCATATAATAAGTGTAAGAAGCACATATAATATAATCAATATTCTCTATAAATTTAAAGTAACTTTTACTTGACTTAGCCATTTTATTAAAAATATCTGCTGGATTATCAAATGGTGAATATTTGAATTTACCTGAAACTATAGCCTGGAGCATACTTAGATCTGTTCCACAAGAATACAATATTGATTTTTTTGAGTTTCTAATGACTATGTTTCTAAACAATGAAGGGAAGAAAATATTTCCAAATGAATCTATATTAATAAATTGTACTATATCATAACCTAATAACTTGTTCAGTATTTTTATACAATGAATTGTATTTGCTAATTTATTCCAGTAATTATAAAATCTATTTGTTTTCTTTTTAATTTCAAATTTTGATCTTAAATCGATATCTCTGTAAAATTCACCTGTTCCATCGCCTATTGATGCAATTGAAACTTGACATCCATAATTTTCAAGACCATGCTTCAAGTTAATATTTACAGCACTAAAATCTCCTAAAAGTAATATTTTCATACGAAAAGTTAATTAGTTATATGTCTAATATTCAATTAATTATAAAAATTAATTATTCGTTTTAATTTATGTTTATTAATTTATTTGTCATTTCTAATATTTTCAATGCATTATTGTCCATTTTCTTTCTTTCTTTCTTTTTATATTGACTATTGCTCCTTTGATATCCAATCGTTTATTTAGTTCCACAAAAGAGTGGAAGGCAGAAATTCCTATTAAAAGTGATCCCCCTAAATATGCCCATGGCGTTGGCATGAATAATATGACGAATAAAC